>DASUHM010000073.1 GCA_036273515.1 Gaiellales bacterium | reverse complement strand
CGAGAAGCGGCTCCACATCTTCCACTCGCTGTACCGCGGCGACGACCTCGTCGCGACGGCCGAGCAGATGATGCTGCACGTGTCCGCCAAGACTGGCCGGGCGGGGCCGGCCGGCGACGAGGTGCTGGCGCGGGCTCGGGCGATCGCCGCCGGGCATGCGGCGCTGCCGCAGCCGGAGCGCGCCGGGCGCCGCATCGCGATGCCGTAAGGCGACGGGCGGGGCCGGGTCCCGCGCCGGGGCCTGGCCCCTTACTGGCGGCGCCTGCGCAGCTCGGCCAGCGGCGCCAGCGGATCGAGGCCGTCGCGGGCGAGCAGCAGCATGCTGTGGAACCACAGGTCGGCGACCTCGGAGACCAGGTGTTCGCTGCCCGGCTTCGCCAGCAGCACCTCCACCGCCTCCTCGCCGACCTTGCGCTGGGCCCGTTCGCGCGCATCCTTGAGCACGCCGGCGACGTAGCTACCCTCGCCGTCCGCCCCGGCCCGCTCGGCGATCACGCCGGCCAGCTCGCCCAGCAACGGCGCGCCGTCGCCGAAGCACGAGACGGCGCCGGTGTGACAGGTCGGCCCGGCCGGGTGGGCCAGGTAGAGCAGCGCGTCGGAGTCGCAGTCGGCCCGGATGTCGACGACGCGCAGCACGTTCCCGGACGTCTCGCCCTTCTGCCAGAGGCGGTCGCGCGAGCGCGAGTGGAAGTGGGCGAGGCCCGTGCGCCGGGTTGCCTCGAGCGCCTCGGCGTCGACGTAGGCCAGCATGAGCACGCGCCCGGTGTCGGCGTCCTGGACGACGCACGGCAGGGGCGCCCCGTCGGGGACCGTCACACCCGCGCCGGCAGGCCGCACGCGGCCACCTCCCGCTTGACGTCGTCCGGCGTCGTCTCACCGTCGTGGAAGATCGAGGCTGCCAGCGCCGCGTCGGCCCCGGCCCGGAGCGCCGCGACGATGTCGCCGGCGCCGCCCGCACCGCCCGAGGCGATCAGCGGCACCCGCACCCGCTCCCGGATGCGGCCGATCAGCTCGAGGTCGTAGCCGCGCCGGCCGCCGTCGGAGTCGATGCTCGTCACGAGCAGCTCGCCGCTCCCGCGCCGGGCCGCCTCCTGTGCCCACTCGACCGTCTCGATGCCGGTCGCCTGCATGCCGCCGCGGGAGTACGTCCACCAGCCGCCGTCGCCGCGGGCGGCGTCCATGGCGACGACGACGCACTGGCTGCCGAGCCGCTGCGCCAGCTCGTCGATCAGCCCCGGCGTGCGCAGGGCGGCGGAGTTCACCGAGACCTTGTCCGCGCCGGCCAGCAGCAGCTCGCGTGCCCGTTCCGGCCGGTCGATGCCGCCGCCGACGGTCAAGGGGATGTCCACCCGCTCCGCCGCCCGCTCGACTGCCTGCAGGAGTTCCCGCCACTCCTCGGCTTCGGCGGCGATGTTGAGCCACACGATCTCGTCGGCGCCGGCTGCGGCGTAGCGTTCGGCCGCGTCGACCGGATCGCCACAGTCGCGCAGCTCGCGGAACCGGACGCCCTTCACGAGCCGCCCGCCGCGGACGTCGAGGCAGGGAATGACCCGCCTACGCAGCACGGTCGCTCCACCGCAGGAACGCCTGCAGGAGCTCGCGCCCGGCGGGGCCGCTCTTCTCCGGGTGGAACTGCATCCCGGCCACACGGCCGGCGCCGGCGACCGACGCGAACGGGCGGCCGCCGAGCTCCGTCGTCCCCAGCACCGCGCCGGCCTCCCCCGGCTCGACGGCATAGGAGTGGGCGAAGTAGCAGACGGCAGGCAGCGCCCGGGCGAGCGGGTGATCGGCCTGCGGTGTGACGTCGTTCCAGCCCATGTGCGGCAGGCGATCGGCGAAGCCCATCGCCACCGCCCGGCCGGGCAGGAGGGCGAGGCAGGGCACATCGTCCTCGTCGCTCGCCTCGAACAGGAGCTGCAGGCCGAGACAGATGCCGAACACGTACGCACCGGCCGCCGCCGCATCGCGGATCGCACCGGCGAGGCCGCGCCGTTCGAGCGCGGCCATCGCCGCGCCGGCCGCGCCGACGCCGGGCACGAGCACGCGCCCGGCCACGGCCACCCGCGCGGGATCGTCGGTCACCGTCACCTCGGCGCCGGCCCGCTCGAGGCCGGTGCGCAGACTGCGCAGGTTGCCCGCGCCGTAGTCGACCACGCAGACGTGGGTCACAGGCTGCCCTTCGTGCTCGGGACGGCGCCGGCCCGGCCCGGGTCGGGCTCCCACGCCTGTCGCAGCGCCAGCGCAAGCGCCTTGAACGCGGCCTCCAGCAGGTGGTGGTCGTCGGCGCCGTTCCCGGACAGGTGGATGGCCATGCGGCCGTGGCGGGAGAGGCTGTCGAAGAGGTGGGGGACGAGCGAGGCGGGGATGCCGCCGACCCGCTCCCCGGCGAAAGGAAGCTCGATGCGGGCGGCGCCGCGGCCGCCGAGGTCGACGACGGCGTGGACGGCCGCCTCGTCGAGCGGCGCCCGGGCGTCGCCGAAGCGGCGGATCCCGGCCCGGTCGCCGAGCGCGCCGTCGAGCGTCTGGCCGAGCACGATGGCCACGTCCTCGACGGTGTGGTGCTCGTCGACCCACAGGTCGCCCGCGCAGGCCAGGTCGAGGTCGAGCAGCGAGTGCGCGGCGAGCGCCCCGAGCATGTGGTCGAGCATGCCGATGCCGGTCGCGACCGTCGCGCGCCCGCTGCCGTCGAGCGCGACCCGGCAGCGGATGTCGGTCTCGTTCGTGCGCCGCTCGATTGTGGCCGTGCGCCCGCGGGCCGTCGGCCGGCGGCGAGCCGGAACGGCGGCGCCGAGCGCCTCGAGCAGGCGGTCGTCCTCGGGCGGCGTCGCCACGCTGTAGCGGATCGAGGTCTCGAGCAGCGGGTCGGCGAATGTGCGTACGACCAGGCCGCGGTCGAGCAGCTCGCGGGCGAACTCCTCGGCCGGCTTGCCGATCTCGACGAGGGCGAAGTTCGTGCACGATGGCGGCACGGTGTAGCCCGCTCCCCGGAGGGCCTCGGCCATCCGCTCGCGCTCGGCGCAGGTGGCCGCCGCCCGCGCCCGCATCTCGTTCACGTGGTCGGGCTGGAGCGCGATCTCGACAAGTGCCGCGGCATGCACGCCGATTGACGCGGGCGGGCGCACGCCGTTCAGCCGCTCGGCGATCTCCGCCGGGGCGAGGATGTAGCCGACCCGGATGCCGGCCAGCGCGAACGCCTTGGAGAGCGTGCGCACGCAGACGGTGTTCTCCCGCTCGCGCACGAGCTGCGAGAGGTCGGTGCCGCCGAACTCGAGGTACGCCTGGTCGATCACGACCAGTCCGGCTCGCTCGGCCACGTCCTCCGCCGACGCGTCGGCGCCCGTCGGGTTGTGTGGCGCGCACACCCAGGTCAGGTCGACCTCGGCCTCGGGGTCGTGCACGAGCTCGGCGCCCGCCAGACGGGTGACGACGCCGTAGTAGCCGTACGCGGGCCGGCGCACGTAGGCCCGCCGGCCCGGCGCCAGCGCCAGCAGCCCGCACAGGAGCAGCGCCTCGTCGGCGCCCGCGGTCGGCACGATCTGCTCGACCGGGAATCCGGAGTACGCGGCGATCGCCTCGCGCAGGCGCAGGTAGGTCGCGTCCGGGTAGGAGTTCGGGATCACGCGGGCGAGCCGGGCCAGCTCGCGGGGGTACCACTCGGGCGCCACGGCCGACGTGTTCATGTCGAAGCGCATGAGCGGCGCATCGGCGGGCAGCGTGTCCTGCCAGCGGTAGCCGACCAGGTCGCGCAGCTCGGGGCGGATGACGTCGATCGCGCTCACGGGATCAGGTGGTGGATCGGGAGCACGAGCAGCGACCGCGCCCCGGCGGCGCGCAGCGGCGCGAGCAGCTCCATCACCTGGCGCCGGTCGACGACCGCATGGACGGAGTGCCAGCCCGGGCGCGCCAGCGGCAGCACGGTCGGCGAGTCGAGGCCGGGGAGGAGGTCGACGATCGCGTCGAGCGAGTCGTCGGGCGCGTTCAGCATCAGGTAGCGGCGGCTGCGCGCGTCGATCACGCTGCGAACGACGGTGGCGAGCTCGTCGGCGACGCGGCGCTGGTCGTCGTCGAGGTCGGGACGCGCGACCAGCACCGCCTCGGACTCGAGCACCGTGGCGATGGGGCGCAGGCCGTTCTGGCGCAGCGTCTCGCCGCTCTGGACGAGGTCGCAGACCGCCTCGGCCGCCTCCAGCCGCGGCGCCAGCTCGACCGAGCCGCGCACCGCCACCGTCTCGACCTGCATGCCGCGGCGGGCGAAGTAGCCGGCCGTGATCCGCGGATGCGACGTCGCCACCCGGCCACCGTCGAGCTCCTCGACCGTGGCCACGCCTTCGGCCGGCACAGCCACCTGGAGCGAGCAGCGGCCGAAGCCGAGCGGCACGAGCTCGTCGAGCCCGGCGCCGCCCTCGAGTACCTGGTCGCGGCCGGCCACGGCCGCCTCGACGGCGCCGTCGACCGCCCATGCGGGCATGTCCTCGGCCCGGGTGAAGAGCACCTCGACGTCCCACTGCGAGCACTGCGCGTAGAGCGCGCGGCCGTTGCCCTCGAGCTCGAAGCCGGCGCCGCGCATCAGGTCGAGGACGGGGTCGTGCAGGCGGCCCTTGGACGGCAGCGCCAGGCGGAAGCGGCGGCTCATCGCCGCGTCTTCCTGCGGTCGAGCACGAGCCGGTATCCGCCCTCGCCGTGCCGCAGCCAGTGCGCCACCCGGGTGACCGTGGTGGTCGAGCCGCGCACGCGCTGGGCGACCTGGGCGTAGGGGACGCCCTGGTCGAGCAGGCGGGCGGCGTGCCAGCGGTGGGAGAGCACCTCGAGCTCGTGGAGCGAGCAGACGTCGCGCAGGAACGCCGCGACCTCGTCGCGGGAGCGGAGGAGGAGCAGCGCGTCGCAGAGATCGTCGACCTCGGCGGTGCGCCAGCTGGCGTCTACGGATGTGCCATTCGCCATCGTGGTAGCATTTTAGCATGCTAACACGCGACCAGGGAGCGGTCGATCTCCGCGAGGGCCGGGCGGTGCCCGCCGTCGACCTGCTCGGCGGCCGCGTCGTCCGCCTGGAGCAGGGCCGCTACGACCGCGTGACCGCCTATCCGGTCGAGCCGGCGGTTCTGGCCCGCGCGTACGCCGAGGCCGGGGCGCCCTGGCTGCACGTCGTCGACCTGGACGCCGCCCGCACGGGCGTGCGCGCGCCCGAGCACGCCGCCCTCCTGCGCGAGCTGCGGGCCGTGCCGGGCCTGCGGATCCAGCTCGGCGGCGGCCTGCGCGGCGAGGCCGAGATCCGGGCGGCGCTGGCCGGCGTGGCCGACCGCGTCATCGTCGGCACGCTGGCCGCCGCCGAGCCCGAGCTGGTGGGGCGGCTGGCGGCCGAGACAGGCCGCGTCGTCGCCGGCCTGGACTGCCGGGACGGCAGGGTGCGCACGCACGGCTGGCTCGAGGACGCCGGGCAGACGCCGGCTGACCTCGTCGCCCGCCTCGCCCGCGCGGGCGCACGTGACTTCCTCGTCACCGGGATCGACCGCGACGGCACCGGCCGCGGGCCGGATGTCGACCTGCTCGCGTCGGTGCGCGTCGGGGTGCCGGGGCTGCTGCTCGCGGCGGGCGGCGTCGGGTCGGCGGACGACGTCGGCGCCGCCGTCGCGGCCGGTGCGGATGCCGTCGTGGTCGGCAAGGCCATGCTCGACGGCCGCATCACCTTCGCATGAAAATCCGCATCTGTGTATAGTCATGCAATGCCGGATCGCCGCCAGCTCATCTCCTCGCTGCTCGACCGCGTCTCGGTCACGTCGCAGCCCCAGCTCGTCTCGCTCCTCGCCGACCAGGGGGTGCATGTCACCCAGGCCACCGTGTCGCGCGATCTCGAGCGGCTCGGCGCCGTGCGCGTGCGCAAGGACGGCCACCTCGTCTACGCCCTGCCGGCGGAGGAAGAGCCGGCCGATCCGATGCAGCGGCTGCGCGACGCGCTCGTGCTCGTCCGCAGCATGGAGCCCTCGGGCACCCTCGCCGTCCTGAAGACCGCTCCGGCCAACGCGATGCCGGTCGCGCGGGCGTTCGACGTCGCCGACCTGTCCGAGGTGGCGGGGACGGTGGCGGGCGACGACGTCGTCCTCGTCGTCGGGCGCGAACCGTACTCCGGCGCGGACATCCTCGAGCTGTGCGACCGGATCGGCGCGGAGGCTGCGCATGCTCACGCATGACCCCGCTCTCGACTCGCCGCTCGCCGCCGCGGGCCTGAAGGGCCAGGACTTCCTGCGCGTCGACGACCTGAGCCCGGCCGCGATCGAGGCCGTGCTCGACCTGGCCGACCACCTGAAGGCGCTCCAGTCGCGCCGGCTGCCGCATCCCTGGCTGGCCGGCCGGACGCTCGGCATGATCTTCGAGAAGCCCTCGACCCGCACCCGGGTCTCGTTCGAGGTCGGCATGGTGCAGCTGGGCGGCCACGCCGTCCACCTGTCGGCGGGCGAGAGCCAGCTCGGCCGCGGCGAGCCGATCGAGGACACGGGCGCGGTGCTCTCGCGCTACCTCGACGCCATCGTCATCCGCACGCATGCACATGCACGCGTGGACGAGCTGGCCGCGGCGGCAGCCGTGCCGGTCGTCAACGCCCTCACCGACGAGCACCACCCCTGCCAGGCGCTCGCCGACCTGCAGGTGCTGCGCGAACGGCTCGACGGGCTGGCCGGACGGCGGCTGGCGTGGGTCGGCGACGGCAGCTCGAACGTGTGCCATTCGCTGGCCGCGGCCGCCGTCGCCATGGGGATGGAGGTCGTCGTCGCGGCGCCCGACGGCTACGAGCCGTTCGCCGACGAGCTCGGTCCCGCCGCCGACGCGGTCGAGGTCGTGGACGACCCGGCCGTCGCGGTCGCCGGCGCCGACGCGGTCGTGACGGACACGTTCACGAGCATGGGCCAGGAGGCCGAGCGCGAGGCGCGCCTGGCCGCCCTCGCCCCCTACCAGGTGAACGCGCGGCTCCTGCGGGGCGCCGCGCCCGGCCATGTCGTCCTGCACTGCCTGCCGGCGCACTGCGGCGAGGAGATCACGCAGGACGTCCTCTGGGGAGAGAGCTCGGCGGTGTGGGACGAGGCGGAAAACCGGCTGCACGCCCAGAAGGCGCTGCTGGCCGTGATCGTGTAGACGAAACGGAAGGACGGAACGGTGGCTGAGAAGATCGTGCTCGCGTATTCGGGTGGTCTCGACACGTCGGTGGCGCTGCGCTGGCTGGCCGACGAGTACGGCGCGGAGGTCATCGCGCTGCTCGTCGACGTCGGCCAGGGCATCGACGCGGAGCAGGTCGAGCGCCGCGCCTGTGCCGCGGGTGCGAGCGAGGTCGTGATCGCCGACGCGCGGGACGAGTTCGCGGCCGACTACGTCCTCCCGGTGCTGCAGGCGGGCGCGCTCTACGAGGGCCGCTACCCGCTCGTGTCCGCCCTCTCGCGGCCGCTGATCGCGCGCTGGCTCGTGCGCGTCGCCCGCGAGCACGGCGCCACCGCCGTCGCCCACGGCTGCACGGGCAAGGGCAACGACCAGGTGCGGTTCGAGACGGCCGTGGCCGCGCTCGCGCCCGACCTGGCGGTGCTGGCGCCGGTGCGCGACTGGGGCATGACCCGCGAGCAGGAGATCACCTACGCGCACGAGCACGGCATCGAGGTGCCGGTCAAGTCCGGGGCGGCGTACTCGATCGACCACAACCTGTGGGGCCGCTCGATCGAGGCCGGCCCGCTCGAGGACCCGTGGCTCGAGCCGCCCGAGGCGGCCTATGCGCTGACGATGGCGCCCGAGCGCGCGTTCGCCGCGCCGCACGAGGTCGAGGTCGAGTTCGAGGCCGGCGTGCCGGTCGCGATCGACGGCGAGCGCCTCGGCCTCGTCGACCTGATCGCGCGGGCGGCGGCGCTGGCCGGCGCGCATGGCGTGGGCCGCATCGACATGATCGAGAACCGCCTGGTCGGGATCAAGAGCCGCGAGGTGTACGAGACGCCGGCGGCTGCCCTGCTGATGGCCGCCTACGCGGGCGTCGAGGAGCTCGTCTGCGAGCGCGACCTCGCCCACGCCAAGGCCGAGCTGGCCGGCCGCTACGCGACGCTCGTCTACAACGGCCTCTGGTTCTCGCCGCTCCGGGCTGCCATGGCTGCGTTCATGGACACGGCCGCCGGCGCCGTCACCGGCACCGCCCGGGTGCGCCTCTACCGGGGCAGCTGCGCCGTGATCGGGCGCAAGGCCGGCTCGTCGCTCTACGACCATGGCCTCGCCACCTACGAGCAAGGGGACAGCTTCCAGCACGGGGCCGCCGCGGGCTTCATCCACGTCTGGTCCCTCCCGACGAAGACGTGGGCCGCCGCGACGGAGGCGGCGGAGTCGACCCAGCCGGCCCAGGCGGCCGCACCGGCGTGAGCTCCGCGCTCTGGGCCGGGCGGCTGGCCGGAGGGCTCGACCCCGCCGTCCTCGGCTTCACCGCCTCCCTCGGGGTCGACCGGCGATTGCTGCCGTTCGACCTCGAGGCGTCGGCGGCGCATGCGCGCATGCTCGGCCGCCAGGGACTCATCCCGGCCGAGAAGGCCGAGCAGATCTGTGCGGCGCTTGCGACGGTCGAGATCGAGCCGGACGCGACGGACGAGGACGTCCACTCCGCGATCGAGCGCCTGCTCGGCGAGCTCGGCCCGTGGGTGCACGCCGGCCGCAGCCGAAACGACCAGGTGCAGACCGCGATGCGGCTGTGGGTGAAGGACGCCTGCGGCCGGCTGTCCGAGGGCGTGCGCGGCCTCGCGCTGGCGCTGCTCGACGTGGCCGACCGCGACGGCGAGGCGCTCATGCCCGGCTACACGCACGGCCAGCGGGCGCAGCCGGTCTGGCTGGGCCACCACCTGGCCGCCCACGTATGGTCGCTGCGCCGCGACGTCGTCCGCCTGGACGCCGCGCGCGCGAGCGCCGACACGAGCCCGGCGGGGGCCGGCGCGCTGGCCGGCTCGAGCCTGCCGATCGATCCGGCCTCGGTGGCCGCGGAGCTGGGGTTCGGCGCCGTCTTCGAGAACTCGATGGACGCCGTCGCCGACCGCGACTACTGCGCCGAGCTCGTCTTCGCCTGCGCCCTCTGCTTCGTGCACCTGTCGCGCCTGGCCGAGGAGCTCGTGCTGTGGACGTCGGCGGAGTACGGGTTCGCGCAGCTCGACGACGCGGCCGCGACCGGCTCCTCGATCATGCCGCAGAAGAAGAACCCCGACCCGGCCGAGCTGGCCCGCGGCAAGGCGGGCACCGCGGTCGGCCGGCTGGCGGGACTGCTGGCGACGCTGAAGGGGCTGCCGCTCGCCTACAACCGCGACCTCCAGGAGGACAAGCGGGCCTGCTTCGACCAGGTCGACGACCTGCAGGGCGCGCTGGCGGCGCTGCGCGTCTGCGTCGCCGGGATCACGTTCGACACTGGGCGGATGGCGGCCGCGGCCGGCGACGGCACGACGGTGGCAACCGATCTGGCCGAACAGCTCGTACAGGAGGGCATGCCCTTCCGTCACGCCCACGCCGAGGTGGCCGGCCGCGTCGCCGCCGGCGAGCGGTTCGAGTCGCCCACCGCGGCCGAGGCCGCCGCGGCGCGGCAGCCGCTCGCGGCGCTGCACGCCCAGCTGGCGCGGGCGCGATCGGCGGTGTCCGGTGGCTGACCGCCGGCCCGGACTGCGCCGCGTCGTCGTGGTCAAGATCGGGTCGAGCACCCTCGTCGACGATGGCGGCCGGCCGCGCCGGCCTGTCTTCGCCCGGGTGGCGGGCGAGTGCGCCGAGCTCGTCTCGGCCGGCACGCCGGTCGTCGTCGTCAGCTCGGGCGCGGTCGCGCTCGGGATCGGCGAGCTCGGAAAGACCATCCGCCCGCGCGGGCTGGGCGACCTGCAGGCCGCCTCCGCGCTCGGGCAGACGCTGCTCCAGCTGCACTGGGAGCGGGCGTTCGGAGGCCTCGACGTCCGCACCGGCCAGGTGCTCCTGACCGAGGCCGACATCCACCGCCGCGCGTCGTATGTGAACGCGCGCCGAGCGCTGCGGCGGCTGATGTCGTGGGGCGTCGTCCCGGTCGTGAACGAGAACGACTCGACCGCGACCGAGGAGATCACGTTCGGCGACAACGACGCGCTGGCGGCCCACGTCGCGGTGATGCTGCAGGCGCGGCTGCTCGTGCTGCTGACCGACATCGACGGCGTCTACGACCGCGACCCGGCGCGGCCGGACGCGCGCCTGATCCCCGAGATCCTCGATCAGGCCCAGGTCGACGCCGTCGCCGACGAGGCGCCGGCCGGGACGTCCGGGTGGGGCTCGGGCGGGATCGCGGCCAAGCTCCGTTCGGCCCGGATGGCGAGCACGGGTGGCGTCGAGGCGGTCATCGCATCGGGTCTCGCTCCCGGCGCCATCGCTGCCGCCGTGGCCGGCGAGGCGTCCGGCACGCGGATGCCGGCGGCCGACCAGCTGCCCTCGGCGTACAAGCTGTGGCTGCGGCACGGCACGCCCGTCCGCGGCCGCCTGGTCTGCGACGACGGCGCCCGCCAGGCCGTCGCCGAGCGGGGCACGAGCCTCCTCCCGGTAGGGTTGGTGGCCGTGGACGGCTCCTTCAGCGCGGGCGATGCGGTCGAGCTCGTCGGCCCGGACGGCGGCGCGTTCGCGGTGGGCGTGAGCCGCTACGGAGCGGGCGACCTGGCCCAGGCGGTCGGCCGCCGCGGGCTGCCCGAGGCCGTGCGCCGAGACGACCTGGTGCTGCTGTGAGCCTCGCCACCGTCAAGCCCGACGTCCGCAGCGCGGCCCGCCGGCTGGCGGCGGCGAGCGAGGCCGAGCGCGACGCCGCGCTCGAGCAGATGGCCCTTGGGATCGAGGCCCGCGTCGACGAGATCCTGGCGGCGAACGCGCTCGACGGCGAGGCCGCGGCGGGCGAGCGGCCGGCGATCCGCGACCGGCTCGCGCTCGACCCCGACCGGGTCGCCGCGCTGGCGGCCGCCGTGCGCGCCGTCGCGGCCCTGCCGAGCCCGGTCGGCGAGACGATCCGCGAGCTGCGGCCGCCGAGCGGGATCCGCATCCAGAAGGTGCGCGTGCCGCTCGGCGTGGTGCTCGTCGTCTACGAGGCCCGGCCGAACGTGACGGTCGACGCCGCGGCGCTGTGCCTGAAGTCCGCCAACGCCTGCATCCTGCGCGGCTCGCGGATGGCCGCGAGCACGAACCGCGTGCTCACCGACATCGTCCGCGCCGGCCTCGCCGAGGCGGGGCTGCCGGTCGATGCCGTCACCGCCGTCGAGGGCGGCCACGACCAGCTGGCCGCGCTGATCGCCGACCCGGCCACGGCCGACGTCGTCATCCCCCGCGGCGGCGAGGAGCTGAAGAAGCTCCTGCTGCGCGAGTCGCGCATCCCGGTGCTCGCGGCGGCCGGTGGGAACTGCCATGTCTACGTCGACGCGGCGGCCGACGCCGACCGCGCTGTCGCCATCGCCCTGAACGCGAAGGTGCAGCGGCCGGGCGTCTGCAACGCGGCCGAGACGCTGCTCGTCCACCGCGACCGGCCCGAACTGCTCGAGCGGATCTCGGCCGAGCTCGAGTCCGCCGGGGTCGAGCTGGAGGAGGGCGACGGGGCCTTCGCGACCGAGTTCCTCGACCTGCGGATGGCGGTCGGCACGGTCGACTCGCTGGACGAGGCGATCGACCACATCAACCGCTACGGCACCGGCCACTCCGAGGCGATCGTGACCGACGACGAGGCCGCCGCCGCCCGGTTCTGCGCCGAGGTCGATGCCGCGGCCGTCTACGTGAACGCCTCGACCCGCTTCACGGACGGCGGCGAGTACGGCATGGGCGCCGAGATCGGCAACTCCACCAACCGCCTGCACGCCCGCGGTCCGGTCGGGCTGGAGGAGCTGACGACGACGAAGTACGTCGTGCACGGCGACGGCCACGTGCGTGAATAAGCGGGGTCAGACCCCGCGTATTCAGCGGCGGGGGCGGTAGATGCGCCGGCTCGCCTACGTCGCCGTCGCGCTGATCGGCGTGGCGGCTCTGTGGGTGTTCGCCGTTCCCGCGGTCGCGACGCGCGCCGGCTGGGCGACTCGCTGGCCGCTGCGGCTGCCCGCCTCGATCCATCTTGACGGCCGGTCGTACGGCAACCCCGGTGGGTGTGTGACGCGGCAACACACGCCGTTCGTACGGCAGAGACCCGTGCGGGTGGGCGCGATCCCTGCCGTGCTCGGGAGCGATATCCCGCTCGTGGAGAGCGCGCCGTCGCCCAGTGGGCCCGCCGATGTCGTCGTCGCGGCCGAGCCGAGCAGCAGGTGCTACGTCGTCTATGGGCTCGAGGGCGGCCCGTAACTGCTGGTGAGCAGCGCGGCCGGGTACGTCGCGAAGAGCGTGTCGGCGGAGAGGTCGCCCGCCGGGGAGTCGGTGAGGACGTCGTGCCAGCGCTCCGGCGCGCCGTCGGGGAGGACGAGCCGGGTGTCGTCCCAACCGTCCATGTCCGCCGTCAGCCGCGAGACTGCGGCGAGCACCCACTGCCCCTCGTGGATGCGGGCGAACGCGACCACGCGGTCGGCATGCCGGCCCGTGACGCCGACCGGCACGTAGGCGCCGTCGGCGAACAACTCGGAGTCGCGGCGGCGCAGCGCAAGGCCGGCCCTCGTGAGCGCGATCTTGTCGCTCCGGCACGCACCCGCCTCGGCGCGGGCGGCGAAGTCGATCGGCCGGCGGTTGTCGGGATCGACCAGCGAGAGGTCCCAGTCCTCGTTGCCCCAGTAGATGTCCGGGACGCCCGGCGCGGCCAGCTTGAGCACGAGCAGGGCGAGCGAGTTGCGGGCGCCGATCGCGGCGCAGCGATCGGCGAAGGCCGCCATGTCGCCGGTGAACTCGGGCGAGTCCAGGATCGCCTCGGCGAAGGCGAAGACGTCGGCCTCGTAGGCCTCGTCCGGGGCGGCCCAGCTCGTGTGCACCTTCGCCTCGCGGAGCGCCTTCAAGACGAATTGGCGCACGCGGTGAATGTCAATTGGCCAGCCGCCCACCAGCGTCTGGTACAGCAGCCACTCCTCGTTCGCGTCCGGCGCGGTGTCGGGGCGGCGGCGCAGCGGGGCGTTGCCCTCGTGCCAGCGGGCGAACGCCGCCTCCCAGTCGCCCGCCAGCTCGGTGAGGGCGGAGATGCGCATGCGCACGTCCTCGCTGCGCTTGGTGTCGTGCGTGGAGGTGGCGTTCAGCGGGTGGCCGCCGGCCCGCTCGGCCAGGCGCGCATGCAGCTCGACGACATCGGTGCACGGCCAGTCCGGTGCGCAGCCCGGCTCGTTGCGGGCGAGCAGGGCGGCGTCGACGTAGAGGGCGGTGTCCTCGACGCCCTTGGCGGCGGCGGGGCCGGTCAGCTGCTGCCAGCGCGCGACGAACGGGCGCAGCTCGTCGGACGGGCGCGCGATCGCGGCGGCCAGCGCCTCCGCGTCGCCGCCGGCCCGCTCGCCCGCCGCCCGCAGCCGCGCCGCGTCGGCTGGGCCCGCGTCCCCGTCGCCGAGGTACGTGCGGTAGACGTCGAGCGCGACCGTCAGGTCGCGCACCGCCCCGGCCTCCACCCCTGCCGGCGCCGTCCGCGCCACGCGGGCGACGTCCGGCGCGAGCATCCCCTCGAGCGCGGCGCGCTTCGCCGCCGCGGCGATGTCCTCGAACCGCGTCGGCTGCCCCGTCAGCCGCCGGTGGAGGGCCTTCATCCGCGCGAACCCGTCCGGGTCGACGAAGAGCCCGCCGGCCAACGCGAGGAACTCGTAGCCGGTCGTCCCGGCGGTCGCCCATCCCGCCGGCAGCGACTCGTCCCGGGCCAGGATCTTCTCGACCACGACGTACGCCCCGCCGGTTTCGTCGCGCAGCCGCTCGAGATACTCCGCCGGATCGCGCAGGCCGTCGATGTGGTCGATGCGCAGGCCCGTGACGATCCCGGCACGCACCAGCCGCACGATCTCGGCATGCGTCGCCGCGAACACGTCCTCGTGCTCCACCGCGACGGCAGGCAGGTCGGCGATGTCGAAGAAGCGGCGGTAGTTGGGCACGCCCGTGCGCCAGTCCTCGAGCCGGTAGGGCTGGGCGGCCAGCACGGCCTCGACGTCATCGCCCTCGGTTCCCGCCGCCACCGGATAGCGCCCGTCGAAGTAGGCGACCCGGGCCTCGCCGTCCTCCTCCACCAACCGCAGCTCCCCGCGCGCGATCGCATCGGCCCGCTCCGACCCGAGCAACGGCAGCACCAGCCGGCCGTTCGCGCCAGGCGCGTCCCACTCGATGTCGAAGGCGTGCGCCCACGCCGACTCCCGGCCGCGCAGCAGCACGTCCCACCACCACGGGTTGCGGTGGTCGGCCGCCTGGTGGTTCGGGACGACGTCCACCATGAGCCCCATGTCGAGCCGGCGCAGCTGGGCCGACAGCCGCTCCAGCGCCTCGATGCCGCCGAGCTCGGGGTTGACCCGCGACGGGTCGCACACGTCGTAACCGTGCGTGCTCCCCGGCCGCGCAGCCAGGATCGGGGAGAGATACATGTCGCCGACACCGAGGTCGCGCAGGTATGGCGCCGCCCTGCGGGCGTCGCCGAGCGTGAACTCCGGCGAGAGCTGGAGGCGGTAGCAGGAGGCCGGGAGCCTCATGCCCCGGCGGGCGCGCTCGTCCGGGTCGCCAGGATGAACGAGCGCCCGACCAGGTTCACCGCGGAACGCGACACGACCCGCCGGCCCGGCCGGGCGGTGTTCACGAGCTCCTCCCACACCCCGGCCTGGCCCGACTCGGGCAGCACGAACCGGCGCGAGCCCTCGCCGCCGTTGAAGAGCAGCAGCACCGTCTGGCCCGATACCGGCCGGCCGCGCTCGTCCACCTCGTCGGTCGCCTCGCCGTCGATCAGCATCCCGACCGCCTTCTGGGCGTGATCGTCCCAGTCGGCCTGTGTCATCTCGCGCCCGGCCGGGTGCAGCCACGCGACGTCCTTGCTGCCGCCGCGCACCGGCCGCCCGGCGAAGAACCCGCGCCGCCGGAACACCGGGTTCTCGCGGAAGATCCGCAGCGTCTCGCGCGTGAACTCGAGCAGCTCGCGGTCGTCCCCGTCCAGGTTCCAGTTCACCCACGAGACCTCGTTGTCCTGGCAGTAGGCGTTGTTGTTGCCCCACTGGGTGCGGCCGAGTTCGTCGCCGCCGAGCAGCATCCGCACCCCCTGCGAGAACACGAGCGTGGCGATGAAGTTGCGCCGCATCCGCCAGCGCAGCTCGTTCACGGCCGCATCGTCGGTGGGCCCCTCGACGCCCCAGTTCGTGCTGCGGTTGTCGTCGGCCCCGTCGCGGTTGTCCTCGCCGTTGGCCTCGTTGTGCTTGTGGCTGTACGAGACCAGATCCGTGAGGCAGAAGCCGTCGTGCGCCGTCACGAAGTTCACGCTCGCGTAGGTGCGCCGCCCGCTCGCCTGGTAGAGGTCGCTCGACCCGGAGACGCGCGACGCGAGGTCGGACAGCTGCCCGTTGTCGCCCTGCCAGAACGCGCGCACGGAGTCGCGGTAGACGCCGTTCCACTCCGCCCACCCGACCGGGAAGTTGCCGACCTGGTAGCCGCCCTCGCCGACATCCCACGGCTCGGCGATCAGCTTGACCTGGGACAGCGTCGGGTCCTGCTGCATGATGTCGAAGAAGGCCGCCAGCCGATCGACCTCGAACAGCTCGCGGGCGAGCACCGGGGCGAGGTCGAAGCGGAAGCCGTCGACGTGCATCTCGGTGACCCAGTAGCGCAGGCTGTCGAAGATCAGCTGCACCGACCGCGGGTGCTGGACGTTCAGGCTGTTGCCGGTGCCGGTGAAGTCCATGTGGTAGCGCGGGTTCTCCGGCGAGAGCCGGTAGTACGACGCGTTGTCGACGCCGCGCAGCGAGAGCGTCGGCCCCAAGTGGTTGCCCTCGCCGGTGTGGTTGTAGACGACGTCGAGGATCACCTCGATCCCGGCCCGGTGGAACGCCTTCACCATCGACTTGAACTCGCTCACCTGGGTGCCGCGGGTGCCCCCGGCGGCGTAGCGGGCGTCGGGGGCGAGGAACGCGATCGAGTTGTACCCCCAGTAGTTGGTGAGGCCGCGATCGACGAGCGCCCGGTCGTTGATGAACTGGTGCACGGGCATGAGCTCGACGGCGGTCACGCCCAGCGAGAGCAGGTGGTCGATGATCGGGTCGCTGGCCATGGCCAGGTAGGTGCCGCGCAGCTCGGGCGGCACGCCGGGGTGGAGCATGGTCAGGCCGCGGACGTGGCACTCGTAGATGACCGACCGGTTCCAGGGCACCGCCGGCGGGCGGTCGTCGCCCCACGGGAAGGCCGGGTCGACGACGGCGCACTTCGGCATCTCGCCGGCGCTCTCGCGGGTGTCGAACGAGAGGTCCGCGTCGGAGTCGCCGACCGTGTAGCCGAACAGCGAATCGTCCCAGCGCGGCTGCCCGGTGACGGCCTTCGCGTACGGATCCAGCACGAGCTTGTGCGGGTTGAAGCGGTGGCCGTGCTCGGGCTCGTAGGGGCCGTGCACGCGGTAGCCGTAGAGCTGTCCCGGGCGGATGTCGGGGAGATAGGCGTGCCAGATCAGGTCTGTGCGCTCGACGACCTCGAGCCGGTACGACTCCTCGGCGTCGTCGGGCCGGTCGAAGAGGCAGAGCTCGACGCCGGTGGCGTGCTCGGAGAAGAGGGCGAAGTTCGTGCCCTCGCCGTCCCACGACGCCCCCAGCGGGTACGGCCCGCCGGGCCAGACGCGCAGGCTAGCCACGGGCGTCGCCGAGCACGAGGAAGGACTGCGGCTGGGCCGTGACCGCGCCGCCGCTGGGCGCCACGGCGCCCGGCCCGCCGAAGCGGGCGTCGGCGGAGTCGATCAGCGTCGTCCGCTCGCCCGTGAACGGGACATCGAGGAGGCGCGGCTCGGGTCCGAAGTGGAGGCACACGAGCACAGTCTCGCTCGCCGGGTCGCCCCGGAGCAGCCATACGACCGCGGGGTCGTCCGTCCGCGCGATCTCGACCCGGTCGGGAGCGAGGTCGCGCAGCGGCGGGAGCTCCCGCCGCCGGCGCAGCAGCTCGCGGTAGAGATCGAGCATCTGGCCGTGGCCGCCCTCGCGGCGCGTGTCCCAGTGGAGGACGGCGCTTCGGAACGTCTCCTCGGCCTGGGGATCGGGCGGCTCGCCGGCCCAGCGGAACGACCGGAACTCCTCCGCCCGGCCGCGCCGCACAGCCTCGATCAGCTCGGCCCCCGAGTGGCTCGTGAAGAACGGGAAGGGCGCGTCGTCGGCGTGCTCCTCGCCCATGAAGAGGAGGGGCACCTGAGGGGCGAGCAGCACCGCGCCGGCCATCAGCTTGGCCGCCTCGAAGCCGGCGGTGTGCGCCAGCCGGTCGCCCAGCATGCGGTTTCCGACCTGGTCGTGGTTCTGGCCGAAGACGACGAACCGGCTGCCGTGGATGCCCGCCGCCGGGGCCCCGTGGCGGCGGCCGCGGTGGCGTGACCGCTGGCCGGTGTAGGCGAACCCCTCGCGGTAGGCGCGCGCGACCATGCGCGTGCCCCGGCCGGCGAAGTCGGCGTAGTAGCCCGACCCCTCGCCGGTGACGAGTGCGTGCAGGGAGTGGTGCAGGTCGTCGCTCCACTGGGCGTCCATGCCGAGGCCGCCGGCGGCTCGCGACGTGATCATGCGCGGGTCGTTCAGGTCGCTCTCTGCGATCAGGTGCAGCGGCCGGCCGGCCCGCTCAGAGGCCTCGGCGACGGCGTCGGCGAGCTCGGCCAGGAAGTGGGTCGCCGAGGCGTCGGCGATCTGGTCGACGGCGTCGAGCCGCAGGGCGTCGACATGGAACTCCTCCATGAAGCGCAGAGCGCTCCCGATCAGGAACCCGCGCACGCCGTCCGAGCCCGGGCCGTCCATGTTGATCGCGGCGCCCCAGGGCGTGCGGTATCGCTCGGTGAAGACCGGCCCGAACCGGGTCAGCACGTTGCCCTCCGGGCCGAGGTGGTTGAACACGCAGTCGAGGCACACGGCCAGCCCCTCCGCGTGGGCGGCGTCGACGAGCCGGCTCAATCCCGCCGGCCCGCCGTAGGAGTCCTGCACCGCGTAGGGAAAGACGCCGTCGTAGCCCCAGTTGCGCGCGCCCGGGAACTGCGCCACCGGCATGAGCTCGATCGCGGTCACCCCCAACTCGCGCAGCTCGGCCAGCCGCGGCACGATCGCGTCGAACGTGCCCTCCGGCGTGAACGTGCCGACGTGCAACTCGTAGAGCACGAGCTCCGCGAGCGGCACGCCCCGCCAGCCCGCGTCGGTCCAGCCGTCCCAGGGGGCAACCACTTCCGAGGGCCCGGCAACCCCTTCGGGCTGGAACGACGAGGCCGGGTCCGGCAGCTCGTCGCCGCCGTCCAGCCGGTAGCGGTAGCGCCGGCCCGGGCCGGCGCCCGCGGCGACTCCGGCCAAGAACCCGTCGCCCGCGGGGGCGAGCACGACCACCTCGTCCGGGTCGAGCAGCACGGCGTCGACCCGGTCGGCATGCGGCGCCCACACGGCGAACCGCGTGCCCCTGCCATCCGCCTCCGGTGTCGCCCCCAGGCGGGGGCGGGCATGCCTCACGGAGCGTCCTCCGGCGCGAGCAGCAGGCACGACAGCGGCGGCAGCACGAGCGTCATCGAGTGGTCGCGGCCATGGGCCGGCTCGGCGACGGCCTCGAGCCGGCCCATGTTGCCGGCGCCGCTGCCGCCGTAGTACTCGGAGTCGCTGTTCAGAAGCTCGCGCCAGACGCCCGGCCGCGGCGCGCCGATGCGGTAGTTCGGGCGCAGGACGGGCGTCAGGTTGAACACCGCCAGGGCGGCGTCGGCGCCCCCCTTGGCCAGGCGCATGAACGCC
Organism: Gaiellales bacterium; assembly: GCA_036273515.1. GTDB lineage: Bacteria > Actinomycetota > Thermoleophilia > Gaiellales > JAICJC01 > JAICJC01. The sequence goes on along the minus strand of DASUHM010000073.1, from coordinate 22,980 downwards.
AGCACGCTCGACTCGCTGTCCGACGCGTGCACCCATTCGAACCCGGCCGGATCGCAGTCGAGCTCGTGCAGCGCCGGCCGCTCGCGGTAGACCCGGTTCAGGTCGGCCACCCAGCGGCGGATGCCCTCGTGCTCCGGCCGGTCGAGCAGGTGCCACTCGACGCTCGACTCGTGGTCCCACTCGTCCCACTGGCCGAGCTCCCCACCCATGAACAGGAGCTTCTTGCCCGGCACCGCGTACATGTAACCGTAGAGCGCGCGCAGGTTGGCACGCATCTGCCACTCGTTCCCGGGCATGCGCCCGATCAGCGACCGCTTCCCGTGCACCACCTCGTCGTGGGAGAGCGGTAGCACGTAGTTCTCGGTGAACGCGTAGAGGCCGCGGAAGGTCAGCTCGTGATGGTGGAAGCGGCGGTGGACCGGGTCGTGGCCGAAGTAGACGAGCGTGTCGTGCATCCAGCCCATGTCCCACTTGAACCCGAAGCCGAGCCCGCCCAGGTAGGTCGGCCGCGACACCATCGGCCATGCGGTCGACTCCTCCGCGTAGGTCTGCACGCCGGGGTGCTCGGCGTAGACGGCGCTGTTCAGCGACCGCATCAGGTCGATCGCCTCGAGGTTCTCGCGGCCGCCGTGGCGGTTGGGGATCCACTCGCCCTCGTTGCGGGAGTAGTCGAGGTAGAGCATCGAGGCGACCGCGTCGACGCGCAGGCCGTCGGCGTGGTAGGCGTCGAGCCAGTGCATCGCGCTCGAGAGCAGGAAGCTGCGCACCTCGTTTCGGCCGTAGTTGAAGATGAAGCTGCCCCAGTCGGGATGGAAGCCCTGGCGGGGATCGGCATGCTCGAACAGGTGCGTGCCGTCGAAGCTCGCGAGGCCGTGCTTGTCGGTGGCGAAGTGGGACGGCACCCAGTCGAGGATCACCCCGACGCCGGCGGCGTGCAGGGCGTCGACGAGGGCCATGAAGTCCTGCGGCGTGCCGTAGCGGCTGGTGGGCGCGAAGTACCCGGTGGTCTGGTAGCCCCACGAGCCGGTGAACGGGTGCTCCATGACCGGCAGGAGCTCGACGTGGGTGAAACCGTTCTCGACGGCGTAGGCCGGCAGCTGCGCGGCCAGCTCGCGGTAGGTCAGCGGCCGGTTCCCCTCCTCGACGTTTCGCCGCCACGAGCCCAGGTGCAGCTCGTAGATCGAGATCGCCGCGTCGAGGGCGCTGCGCTCCGCCCGCGTGCGCATCCACTCGTCGTCGCCCCACTCGTAGCCCAGGTCCCACACGATCGAGGCCGTCTTCGGCGGCAGCTCGGCGTAGCGGGCGAACGGGTCGGCCTTCTCGAGCTCCTCGCCGCTACCGCTCGTGATCGCGAACTTGTAGGTGGCGCCCTGGCCGACGTCGCCGACGAACCCCTCCCAGATGCCGGAGCCGCCCGCCGACGAGAGCGGATCGGCCCCGTGCGTCCAGCCGTTCCAGTCGCCGATCACCGACACCGCCCCGGCGTTCGGGGCCCAGACGGCGAACCGGGTCCCGGTGCGCTTGCCGATCGCCGCCGGGTGGGCGCCGAGCTTCTCCGCGAGCCGGTAGTGCGTGCCCTCGTTGAAGAGGTGCAGGTCGTCGGCTCCGAGGCGGCTCTTGAGCTGCCTCGGAGCGGGGCGCTTGCGTGTCCGGGGCTCGGTCATCGGGGAGACCTCCTCGCGTCGGCGATCCGGCGCAGGCGCGGCGCCAGGTCGGGAACGGTGTCGAGCTCGTCCACGCCGTAGCGTGCCAGCCGCCGCCAGTTCGGATGCTCGGTCGTCGTGCCGGGCACGTTCTGGGGCTCGCGCTCCCACCACATGTCCTCGAGGCTCACGAGCAGCGCGCGGGCGTCCGAGCCGGCCAGCTCGAGCAGGCTCGCGTCGAGGGCGGCGGGGCCGTCGGCGACGGCGTGGCCGCGCCGCTCGAGCCGTGCGCGCAGCGCGTCACGGCGGCCGTCGGCCTCCCAGAATGCGGCGAACGTGGGCATGTCGTGGGTATTCATGCCCACCATCGCCGCAGAAGGCACGCGGTCGAACGGATCGGCCCCGTCGCCGAGCTCCGACTGGACGGCGTAGGTGCGCAGCAGGCCGTGCGCCGCCATGGTGCGGCGGACGCCGCCGGGGACGGTGCCCATGTCCTCGCCGACGAGCCGCGTCCCGTGCCGGCCCGCCTCGATGCAGAGCACCGCGTAGAGCTCCTCGAACGGGTAGCGGACGTAGACGCCTTCGGTCGCCGGCAGGCCGTGAGGCACCCAGAAGATGCGGTGAAGGCCCATGACGTGGTCGATGCGGGCGGCGGCCGCGTGCCGGCACAGGGCCGCCGCGCACGCGATCGGGTAGGCGTGCCCGCCCTCGCGCAACCGCCCGGGGTGAAGCGGCGCCAGACCCCAGTCCTGGCCGCCCTGGAAGAAGTCGTCCGGCGGGGCGCCGACGGAGACGCCCTCGGCGAAGAGCTCGCGGAACCGCCAGGTGTCGTAGCCGCCGGGATGCACGCCGAGCGGCATGTCGAGATAGGGGCCCGCGCCGCCCGCGCCGACGCGGCCAAGCTGCTCCTCGCACAACCACTGGGCGTACGCGTGGTAGCGGGCGGCGGCGGCCTCGCCCACCTGGGAATGACACATGCGAACGCCGCCAACCGCCGGGGTAGCCGGATGACTCCAGTCGCGCCAGCCGGCCCGCTCGCGCTCGCAGCGGGCCCGGAAATCGGCGTAGGCCGCCAGGTCGGGGTGGGCGTGCAGATACCGCTCAAAGGCGTCGAGCCGGGCGCTGCCCAGGTCGGCCAGGAGCGCCTCGAGCACGGCCCGCCTGGCGGCGGCCGCCGCGCGGTAGTCGATCAGCCGGCCCTCCGGCGGGCGGAAGGCGGCGGCCATGTCGCGGGCGCGGGGCGATGCGTCCCACTCGGGCGTCGCGGCCGGGTCGGCGTAGAGCTCGTTCCAGTGAAGGCGGCTGACGGGCAGGTACGGGCTCGGCTCGAACGGCTCGCCCAGGAAGGCGGCGTTCAGCGGGGTCGAGCCGACCAGGTCGCCGCCGAGCCCGGCCGTCCATTCCGACAGCATGCGCATCCGGGTGAAGTCGCCCGGGCCGAACGGCCCCGGCAGCGCGTACACCGGCACGAACAGGCCCCACGAGCGCTCCGGGCCGGCGGGTGCCCGGCGTGGCGCCTGAAGGACGGTCACGTCCTGCGTCCGGCCCCCGGCCTCCAGGTGCAGCACGTGGCAGCCGTACGGGAGCCGCGGCAGCTCGACCGTCCCGTCGACGGCACGGCCGTGCACCTCGCCGCCCTGCTCGAGCGCGAGCGTCCAGGCCGGCCGCTCCTTGCCCGCCACCGGGATCCGGCAGTGCGCCCGCCCCCAGGCGACCGCGACCGGCTCCGCCAGCCGCCCGGCGCGATCCGCCTCGGCCGCGCGCAGCGCCTCCGCGGCGCCGCCTCCCGACTGGTCCACGTCGTGCCCCAGCGCCCGCAGCACGGCGGCGAGCGCCTCCGGCGACGCCCGCCGGCGCCGGCCGGTCGTCTCGGTGTACGACCGCAGCACGCCTTCGGCCGCGGCCAGCGCCTCGAGCGCGCCGCGGTCGACGGCGAGGGTCATGCTCCCAGTAGCTCTTCGAGCCCGCGGGCGGGGATGACGACCCAGTCCGGGCGGTTGTCCAGCTCGTAGCCGAGCTCGTAGACGGCCTTCTCGATCAGGTGCAGGTCGATCAGGCGGGCCAGCTGGTCGGGATCCTCCGGCAGGATCGAGGCCGGGGCGACGGCCGCCAGGTAGGCCTTCAGGAACGCCGCCGACACCCACGCCCGCCAGTGCTTCGCCCAGGCCTCGGCGGCGCCGCCGACGGCGTCGTTTCGGCCGCTCTCGCGGAAGAGCGCCGCATACGCGGCGTAGTGGAACGAGCGCAGCATCCCGGCCACGTCGTACGCCGGCGAGCGCTTCAACCGCCGCTGCGCCAGCGGCCGCGCGGGCTCGCCCTCGAAGTCGATGATGACGACGTCGCGGCCGGTCCAGAGCACCTGACCGAGGTGGTAGTCGCCGTGGACGCGGATGCGGCTGCCCTGGAGCATCCCGTCGAGGAGGCCGCGGACGCGGGCGAGCACGGGCTGGTCGCCCGGCGCGATCCACTCGAGCTCCGCGACGCCGTCACCGGCCCGGCGGGCGGCGGCGAGCACCTGGCGGATGAGGTTTCGCAGCGACTGGTACTGGGCCCGCTGCTGCAGCGCCGTGAAGGCCTCGGGCTCGAAGTCCGCGCCGTCGTGGGCGGCTGCGAGGGCGACGTGCATCTGGGCGGTGCGCTCGCCCAGCAGGCGGGCGAACTCGACGTAGGAGCCGATCGAGTCGGCCACCTCCGCCGGGATCTCCTGCGCCGCCAGGTCGACCAGCCGCGCATCGGGCACCGCCACGTCGTTGTCGTCGCGTGCCAGCGCGTCCTCGAGGTAGCGGGTGACCTCGTCCATCGTGTACTCCCAGGCGTCGCCCTCGTTCGTGACGAAGCCCTGCAGGAGGCCGATCGTCACCGGCTGGCGGCGGCGGCGGTGGTACTCGATCGTGCCCGCGGCCGGAGAAACGTGGGCGAAGCCGGCCCGCGTCAGCGCGGCCGTCACCTCGGCCTCCGGGTTGGGCCCGGGCTCGACCCGGCGGAAGAGCTTCAGCACCGCCCGCTGGCCGAACGCGACCGAGGTGTTCGACTGCTCGGCGCCGAGCGGCTGCGGCTCGAGGCCGTCGCCGTCCGCGACGATCTTGCGCAGCTCGCGGGTGCGGGTGGTGGTCAGCGACCCGACCAGGCCGCCGACCCGCCGGCCGCGCCGCAGCATCTGCAGGAGCGCCGTCGCCAGCACCGGGTCGTCGGCGCCGTCGAGCAGCGCCATCCGCCCGTCCTGCGTCTCCATCATGGCGATCGTCGCGGCGCCGGGCGAGCGGCCGTTCTCGGCCGGCGAGCGGGCCACGAGCGGCAGCACGTACGTGTCCGGCTCGCCCTCGCGGTACTCGACGCGCAGCAGGCACAGGTAGCCGGCCTCGCGCCGGGCCGGGCCGGGGACGCGCACCGCGTCGACGAGCACCACGCGGCGGATGCCGCGCGACTTGCCGGCGAACCAGCGCCGCGACGGCAGGAACTGGGCCACCGCGTCGTCGAGCTGGCGGCGCGTGCGCCGGTCGAAGATCGCCGGCCAGCGGCCCTGCACGCGGATCTCGGGACATGGGCCGCCCGCCGCGAACCCGTCCGGCGGCGCCGGGTGCAGAACGAAGAGGTAGAAGTCGTGCGGGCCGAGCGCGAGCGGGTAGGGGCGGTCCCCGGTGATGGCGGGGAACTGGCTGTGGCCGAGCAGCTCCTCGGGGACGTGGCCCTCGAAGCGGCGCAGGTCGAGCTCGACGTACTGCGCCCGCCGGGACAGGTTGCAGACGACCAGGATGCGCTCCTCGCCGTACTCGCGCAGGTAGGAGAGCACCTTGCGGTTCTCGGGCAGCAGGAACTCCAGCGAGCCGCGGCCGAACGCCTGGTAGCGCTTGCGCAGCGCGAGCAGCCGCTTCATCCACCAGAGCAGCGAGTTCGGATTGGCCTGCTGGGATTCGACGTTGACGGCGCCGTACTCCGGGTCGGACACGACGGGCAGGTAGAGCTGCTGCGGGTTCGCCCGCGAGAAGCCGCCGTTGCGGTCGAGGCTCCACTGCATCGGCGTGCGGACGCCGTTGCGGTCGCCCAGGTAGATGTTGTCGCCCATCCCCAGCTCGTCGCCGTAGTAGATGACGGGCGTGCCGGGGAGCGAGAGCAGGAGCGCGTTCACGAGCTCGATCACGCGCCGGTCGTTTCCGAGCAGCGGCGCCAATCGGCGGCGGATGCCGAGGTTGATGCGCGCCTGGGGGTCGTCGGCGTAGGCGCGGTACATGTAGTCGCGCTCCTCGTCGGTGACCATCTCGAGCGTCAGCTCATCGTGGTTTCGCAGGAAGATCGCCCACTGGCAGCCGTCGGGGATCGGCGGCGTCTGGGCGAGGATGTCGACGAGCGGATAGCGGTCCTCCATCCGCACGGCCATGAACATCCGCGGCATGAGCGGGAAGTGGTAGGCCATGTTGCACTCGTCGCCCTCGCCGAAGTAGGCGACCGCGTCCTCCGGCCACTGGTTCGCCTCGGCGAGCAGCATCCGGTCGGGGAACTTCTCGTCCATGTGCCGGCGCAGCGCCCGCAGCGCGCCGTGCGTCTCGGGCAGGTTCTCGCAGTTCGTCCCCTCGCGCTCGAACAGGTACGGCACGGCGTCGAGGCGCAGGCCGTCGACGCCCATCGCGAGCCAGAAGTCGACGACGCCGAACATGGCCCGCTGTACCTCGGGGTTGTCCCAGTTGAGGTCGGGCTGGTGGGAGTAGAAGCGGTGCCAGTAGTAGGCGCCGGCGACCGGGTCCCACGTCCAGTTGGACGTCTCGAAGTCCTGGAAGATGATGCGCACGCCGCGGTACTTGTCGGGGCTGTCGCTCCAGACGTAGAAGTTGCGGGCGCGGCTCCCGGGCGCGGCGCGGCGGGCGCGCTGGAACCACTCGTGCATGTCGGACGTGTGGTTCAGGACGAGCTCGGTGATGACACGCAGGCCGCGGGCGTGGGCGGCGCGCAGGAACTTGCGGAAGTCACGCATCGTCCCGTAGTCCGGATGCACCTCACGGTAGGAGGCGATGTCGTAGCCGTCGTCGCGCAGCGGGGACGGGTAGAACGGCAGCAGCCAGATCGTCGTGACGCCGAGGTCCTCGAGGTAGTCGAGCCGCTCGGTCAGGCCGCGGAAGTCGCCGATCCCGTCGCCGTCGGAATCGGCGAAGGCGCGTACGTGCAGCTCGTAGATGATCGCGTCCTCGTACCAGCGGCCGGCGCTGCCGGTGGCGGTCGGCGCGATCACGGTCACGGGCTTCGGGCTCGCGAGCGTCATGCGTAGTACTCGAAGTCGTGCTCGGTGCGCAGGCGCCGGCGGATGTGGAAGACGTGGGCGGAGGAGCGGTGCGGGTCGAGCTCCACGTAGTTGTGCCCGCCCTGCCACGTGTAGGTGGCGTCGGCGAGCAGGTCGTGCACCTGGTAGGGGCCGTCGGGATCGATGCCGAGGTGCTCGAGCGGGAGGTCGATCCAGCCCGACTGGGTGTGGTGGGGGTCGAGGTTGACGATGCAGAGCACGACGTCGCCGCGATCCTCCGTGTGCTTCGTGTAGGCGACGAGCATGTCGTTGTCGACGTACCGGAACTCCAGCCGGTCGTTCGTCTGCAGCGCGGAGTGCGCGCGGCGGGCGGCGTTCACCGCCGTCACGAGCGGCTCGAGCGAGTCGGGGCCGGCGGTGTCCCAGCCGCGCAGCTGGTACTTCTCGGAGTCGAGGTACTCCTCGCTCCCCGGCCGGAGGCCACGCTGCTCCACGAGCTCGAACGCCGGCCCGTAGATGCCGTAGCTGGGCGAGAGCGTCGCTGCCAGCACGAGCCGCGCGGCGAACGTCGGGCGGCCGCCGGTCTGCATCGGCTCGGTGAGGATGTCGGGCGTGTTCGGCCAGAAGTTGGGCCGGAAGTAGTCGCGCAGGCCCGTCTGGGTCAGCTCGTGCAGGTAGCCCTCGAGCTCGTGCTTGCCGTTGCGCCAGGCGAAGTAGGTGTACGACTGGGTGAACCCGGCCTTGGCCAGCCGCTCCATCACCCGCGGCCGGGTGAACGCCTCGGCCAGGAAGATCGTCTCCGGGTGGTCGCGGGTCACGTCGGCGATCATCCACTCCCAGAACGCGAACGGCTTCGTGTGCGGGTTGTCGACCCGGAAGACGGAGACGCCCTGGCGCAGCCAGAAGCGGACGACGTCGGCGAGGGCCCGCCACAGCCCGGCCCAGTCCTCCGATTCGAAGTCGAGCGGGTAGATGTCCTCGTAGCGCTTCGGCGGGTTCTCCGCATACCGGATCGAGCCGTCGGGCCGATGCCGGAACCACTCCGGGTGCTCGGAGACCCAGGGGTGGTCGGGCGAGCACTGGAAGGCGATGTCGAGCGCGAGGGCGATGCCGCGCTTCGCGCACGCCTCGGCCAGCCGGCGGACGTCGGCGACGCTGCCGAGATCGGGGTGGACGGCGGTGTGCCCGCCCGCGGCGGCGCCGATCGCCCAGGGACTGCCGACGTCGCCCGGCCCGGCGGCGGGCGTGTTGTTGCGGCCCTTGCGGTGGGTCTCGCCGATCGGGTGCACCGGGGGCAGGTAGAGCACGTCGAAGCCCATGCCGGCGATGCGCTCGAGCTCGTCGCGGACGTCGCGGAGCGTGCCGTGGCGGCCGCCGCCGAGCGAGCGCGGGAAAAGCTCGTACCAGGCCGAGAACCGGGCCAGCGGCCGGTCGACCCACACCGGCACGGCCAGGTCGGAGTCGGTGGCGTGCGGGCGCGGGTCGTGGGCGGCCATCAGGTCTGCCAGGGCCGGGTCGAGCGCGGCCGCCGCGGCCGCCTCGGGATCGTCGCCGGCCAGGCGGGCGCGCCACTTGCGAAGCTCGGTCGCCGCGGCCGCCGGGGCCGATCCGGCCGCCGCCTCGACGAGCTCCACGCCGACCGCCAGCTCGACCCGCACGTCCTGCCCCGCCTCGACCCGGCGGTCGAGCTGGTCGCGCCAGGTGGCGAAGCGGTCGATCCAGGCCCGCACCGCGAACGCGTGGCGGCCGAGCACCTCGACCGGGAACGACGCGGCGAAGCGGTCGTTGCCGAGCGGCTGCATGCGCACCTCGCGGAAGCGGCGCTCGCCGTCGCGGCGGTGGCGGACGACGGCGGCGACGACGTCGTGGCCGTCGGCGAGCACGTCGGCGGTCACCTCGACCTGGTCGCCGGCCACCCGCTTCACGGGGAAGCGGCCGCCGTCGACGCACGGGCGCACGTTCTCGACGACGACCCGCCGCCTGCCGTCGGCGTCGGGGACGGCGCTGCCGGTGAGTTCGCTGGCTGCCCTCGCCATGGGGGTTTGCACGCTAGACGATTGATGCCCTCCGGAGCGACCGCCGCGCTGAATACCCGGTGCCTGGCACCGGGTATGCATGCGACAGGGGTGGTGGCCCGGAGCTCCCTCACAGCGGAGCCCCGGGCGTTTTCCCCCTCCGGGGAACCTTGCAGCGGCCCAAACCTTGGTCGCGGCGCGCCCGGGGGAGCGCGCCGCTGCGGTACGGCGAGATGCAGTTTGGTCTCCGCGCGGGCGCATTGGGTTACCGCGCGGAAAACCATTCGTAAACGTGCGGTGAATTCTCTCGGCGGCGGGCCGCGCAATTGACACTCCGTGCGGATGTCAATTGCGTGGTAGCGTCAGCCGCCATGCGGCTGTGCCTGATGATCGAGGGCCAGGAGGACGTCACCTGGCCGCAGTGGATCGCCCTTGCCGAGACCTGCGAGCGGGTCGGGCTCGAGGGCCTCTTCCGCTCCGACCATTACGTCTCGGTCGACGAGGGCGCCACCCGCGGGTCGCTGGACGCCTGGACGACGCTCGCCGGCCTGGCCGCCCGCACCGAGCGGATCCGGCTCGGGACGATGGTCTCGCCGGCCACCTTCCGCCATCCGTCGGTGCTCGGCCGGGCGGCGACGACCGTCGACCACATCTCCGGGGGACGGGCCGAGCTCGGCCTCGGCGCCGGCTGGTACGAGCGCGAGCATCGCGCCTTCGGCTTCCCGTTCGGCTCCCTGGGCGAGCGGATGGAGGTGTTCGAGGAGCAGGCCGAGATCATCGTGGGCCAGTGGACGACCGAGTCCTTCTCCTACTCGGGCCGCCACTACAAGCTCGAGGACTGCGACGCGCTGCCGCGCCCTGTCCAGCGGCCCCACCCGCCCGTGATCATCGGCGGCTCTGGCAAGCGCCGCACCGTCGAGGTGGCCGCGCGGATCGGTCAGGAGTACAACGTCGTCGGCCCGACGGTCGAGGAGTGCCGCGACCTGCGCCGGCGGATGGACGAGGCCTGCGCCCGGCACGGCCGCGATCCCCGGACGCTCGTCCTCTCGGCGATGTGCATGGTCTGCGTCGGCTCCGACCCGGCCGAGGCCGAGGCGCGGGCGCAGCGGCTGGTCGATCTCGGCTTCGAGCGGGGCGACGGCGCGTCCGTGCTGGCCGAGAACCGCGACACCTGGGTGTGCGGGACGGTCGACGAGGCGGTCGCCAGGCTGCGCGAACTGGCGGGCGCCGGCGTCGAGCGGATGATGCTCCAGCACCTCCTGCACGACGACCTTGACGCGGTGGAGATGTTCGGCCGCGAGCTCGTGCCTGCGGTCGGCTGAGCTACGCCGAACCGCGCCCCGGCCTCTGACTCCCGCTGCAGCGGAGCGCTCCCATCGTGAGGGTGGCGGAGCTGCGGCGCACCGAAGATCAAGCTGGGTTCTCGGGTGACGGTGCGGTTGTGCCTGGCACGCCGAACGCCGCTGGCTCACCCAGCCGCCCTGGACGCTCAGCCGAACCGCTCCTGCAGACGCGGGATGACGTCCGAGGCGAAGCGGCGGATAAACCCCGCTTGGTCGGCACCGGGCCCGTGGATCACAAGGTGGCGGAAGCCGAGCGCGACGTTCGCGCCGATTCGCTCGGCCACCTCGTCGGGGTCGGCCGAGACGATGAAGCGGCTCTCGGGGCGGACGTGCTCCTCGTCCGCCAGCCGTTCCAGCTCGAGCGGGTCGTCGACGCCCTGCTTGGCCTCTGCGGGTAGGGCCAGCGGCGCCCAGTAGCGGCAGTCGGCGATCGCCGTCTCGACGTCGGCGGCATACGACACCTTCACCTCGAGCAGCCGCTCGTAGGCGTCCGGGTCGCGGCCGGCCTTCTCGATCCCGTCGGCCACTGCGGGGAGCAGCGTGTCGCGGTAGAGCTCGGCGGGCTTGCCGCTCGTCGTGATGAACCCGTCGCCGACCCGGCCGGCGAAGCGCGCGGCCCGCGGCCCGGCCGCCGCGACCAGGATCGGGATCGGCTGCGCCGGGCGGTCGTACACCGTCGCGCGGGCGGTGCGGTACCAGCGCCCGTCGAAGCTGACGCGCTCCTCCGTCCACAGCCGCCGCATCAGCTCGACCGACTCCTCGAGCCGGCCAAGTCGCTCCGAGAAGCCCGGCCACTCCATCGCCGTCGCCGGCACCTCGTTCACCGACTCCCCGGTGCCGACGCCGAGGAAGATCCGGCCCGGCGCGAGGTTCTCGATCGTCGCGAACGCCTGGGCCATGATCGAGGGGTGGAAGCGCATCGTCGGCGTCGACACGCTCGTCCCGATGCGGATGCGGCTCGTCGTCGCCGCGAGCGCGCCCAGCCACGGCAGCGCCGCCGGCGCGTGCCCGCCCGTGTGCCGGAAGGGCTGGAAGTGGTCCGACACGGCGACGCTCCCAAACCCGCATTCCTCGGCCAGCCGGGCGAACCCGAGCAGCTGCGCGGCTGGAAATTGCTCCGCCGACGCCTTGTACCCGATCTCCAGCACGAGGGTGAGTCTAGATCGGCAATTCGGCCGCCCGTTCGGGTAGTCGGCGTCGAGTGAAGCTACAGTGACTGGCGCACCCTACGAGGCAGAGGGAGGACGTATGAGGCACAGACTGGGCAAGTCGCTTGCGGCTGCCGTCGTTTTGACGCTGGCCGTGGCGGCACCCGCGTCGGCGGCGACGCTGGCCGACTGGGAGATGAACGAGGGCTCAGGCGCGACCACGATGATCGACTCGAGCGGGCACGTGAACGGCACGATCGGCTCGGCCGTGCAGACGGGCGTCAGCGTGATGGGCGCGACCGTCTACCGCTGGCCCTTCGCCAGCCCGACCGCCCCGCCGCCCAAGCCGGAGCGGATCGTGCAGGCGAACAGCAACTCGCTCAATCCCGGCTCGGGGACGTACACCGTGTCGCTCCGGTACCGGACGACGCAGCACTTCGGCAACATCGTCCAGAAGGGCCAGGCCGGATCGCCCGGGGGCTACTTCAAGGTCGAGAACCCGCACGGCCAGATCAACTGCGTGTTCCGCGGTGTGGTGTCCGGCAAGCTCGTCCGCAAGGCGGTCACGTCGCCGGCGGTGTTGAGCAACGGCGCCTTCCACGTCGCCACGTGCACCCGCACGGCGAACGCGCTCACGCTGACCATCGACGGCAGCGTGGTCGACACGGCGCACGGCAGCACGGGGAACATCTCCAACACGCGGCCGGTCACGATCGGCGGCAAGCTGAACTGCGACCAGATCAAGACGACCTGCGACTACTACACGGGCGATATCGACTGGGTGAAGCTGAGCAACTAGCCGCCGTACCATGTCGGGGTGGAGACGGATGTCCTCATCCCGCTGAAGCGGCTCGATGCGGCCAAGACACGGCTTGCGCCGGCGCTGACGAACGACGAGCGCGGGCGGCTCATGGCGGGGATGCTCGCCGGGGTCGCCCGTGCTGCCGTGCGCGCCGGCGCGGGCCGGGTCGCGCTGGCCAGCTCGGATCCGTCGGCGCCCGGCCTCGCCCGCCGGCTCGGGGTCGAGTGCGTCTCCGACGGCGGCCTCCCGTGGAACGAGGGCCTGGTGTACGCCCGCTCGTTGCTGGAGCGGCCCGCGGCCGCCGTGCTCTACCTGGCGGGCGATCTGCCGCTGGTCGACGCGGCTGACGTCGTCGCGCTCCTCGAGGCCGGCGGCGAGCGGACCGCGGTGATCGGCCGCGCCCACGACGGCGGGACGAACGCGCTCTGGGTGTGCCCCGCGGGCGCACTGGTGCCCGCCTTTGGCGCGGCCGGGAGCGCTGCCGTCCACACCCGCCGCGCCCGTGCCCACGGGCTCGACGTCGTCATGCTCGACCGGCCGGGGCTCGCCCGCGACGTCGACACCCCGGCCGACCTGGCCGCCGTCCGCCGCCTCGTCACGGCCGGCGCCTGCGTCACCTGAACAGGTCTTCGGCCGGGTCGCGGATCAGGTCGCGGCCGCTGCCCTCGCCGCGCGCCTCGAAGCCGCGGATCAGCGCCGCCGGGACACGCACGAGCTTGCCGAGGACGAGGTCGGCGGCCGAGGCCAGCTCGTCGGCCACGGCGACGGCCGTCGTCCGCAGCTCGTAGCCGGCCGGGTCGACCGTCCCGGCGTAGCTGCGAAGCGCGTCGAGGCCGCTCGCGCCGATGGCGGTGCCGACGATCCCCCGTCGCAGCGCCCTCCCCATCGTGTCGGCGACGACGACGGCCAGCCGCGCGCCGCTGCGGCGCTCGAGCCCGGCCCGCAGCCGCGCGGCGGAGGCGTCCGGGTCGACCGGAAGCAGCACCGCCCAGCCGGCGGCCGGGCCGTTCGAGCGGTCGATGCCGGCGCTCGCGCACACGAAGCCGTGGTGGGTCTCGGCGATCAGGAGGCCCGCGCGGCGGCGGACGATGCGGCGGCTCTCGCGCAGCACGAGCTCGGCCATGCGCGGGTCGCCGCCCTCCTGCGAGAGCTCGAGCGCCCGCGCCGACGGCGTCACCGTGGCCAGGTCGACGACGCGGCCCTCGCTCTTCGAGACCGCCTTGTGGGCGACCACGACGACGTCGCCGTCGCGCAGGGGCGGGGCGGCCGCGAGCACCAGCTCCGCCAGGTCGGTGCCCGCCTCGATCTCGCCGGCGACGGCGAGCGGAAGCACCTCGATCCGCTCGGTCACGGAGGGAGCCCGCCGGCGGCGAGCGTCTGCGCGGCGAGGGCCCGGCTGGCGTCCAGATTCGCCATCACCGTCGCCGTTACCCGCGCGCGCAGGCCGAGGCCCTCGACCCGGGCGGCGGCAGGGGCGTCCTCCTCGTCGATCACGAGCGTCCCCGCCAGCGACCGGTAGAGCTCGGCGACGCCGACGACGGACGTCTCGTGGCCGAGCGTCTCGAGCATCCCCGCCGCCGGCCCCCGCAGCGCCTTCCCCGCGACGATCGGGCTCACCGCGACGACCCGGTCGCGGCGGGCGGCGACCGCGTCGCGGATCCCGGGCACCGCCAGGATCGGGTCGATCGAGATGAACGGATTCGACGGCGCGATCACGACCACGTCGGCGGTCGCGATCGCCTCGAGCACGCCGGGTGCCGGCCGCGCGGAGTCGGCGCCGTCGAATCGGATCGCCGAGACCGGATCGGCGTGGGCGCGGCGCACGTAGTAGGTCTGGAAGTCGACCTCGCCGGCGGGGATCGTGATCATCGTCCGCAGCCGGTCGTCGGTCGAGGGGAGCAGGGCGGCGCGCAGACCCATCGCCTCCGCCAGCCGCGCGGTGACGGCGGAGAGCGGCATCCCGGCGCGCAGCATCTCGGTGCGGGCCATGTGCAGGCCCAGGTCGAGGTCGCCCAGCCAGAACCACGCCTCTGCGCCCAGCGCGCGCGCCTGCTCGAGCGCGCGCGGCGTGTCGCCGCGGACGCCCCAGCCCTTCTCGGCGTCGATCCGGCCCGTGAGCGTGTAGAGCACGGTGTCGAGGTCGGGCGAGACGTGCAGGCCGTACGGCTCGAGGTCGTCGCCGACGTTGCCGACGATCGTGACCGCGGCCGGGTCCAGGACTTCCAGGAGGCCCTGGAGGAACCGCGCGCCGCCGACACCCCCGGCGAGCACCGTTACGCGACGTTCGGGCATGCCCGCATATCATGGCCGCTCCGAGGGGCCGGATGCGACGGATGGGGGGTTACCCGGGCTCGTGAACAGCAGGCGAGCGATCTTCACCGCACCCGTGGCGAGCGTGGCGCTCGTCGCGATCGGCGCTGCGCTCTGGGGCACCGACGGCGCCTTCCGCCAGCCGCTCGTGTCGCCGGTCGCGCGCTGGTCGCCGTACACGATCGTGCTCTACGAGCACGTGATCCTGACCGCGATCGTGCTGCCGTTCCTGATCCGGCACCGCCACGGCCTGCGCCGGCTCGACCGGGGCGGGTGGCTGGCGGCGTTCGGGGTGGCGTGGGGCGGGTCGGCGCTGGCGACGCTGGCGTTCACGACCGCCTTCGAGTACGGCAACCCCGACGTGGTCGTGCTCCTGCAGAAGACCCAGCCGCTGTGGGCGATCGCCGCCGCCGCGGTGGTGATGCGGGAGCGGCCGCTGCGCCAGCTGGGCTGGTTCCTGGCCCCGGCGCTCCTCGGCACCTACCTGCTCTCGTTCGGCACGATGTCGCCGCGCGACGCCTTCACGGGCGCGGAGGGGCGGGCGGCGCTGCTCGCCCTCCTGGCGGCCGCACTGTGGGGCGCCGCGACGGCGTTCGGGCGGCGGACGCTCGTCTGCCTCGAGCCGCAGCTCGTGACCGCGACCCGGTTCACCCTCGCGCTGCCGCTGCTCCTCGTGATCGCGCTCTACGAGGGCGTCGTCGCGCCGCCCGCCTCGGCGGATGCGTCCGACTGGACGCGGCTCGTCGGGCTCGCGCTCGTCCCCGGCCTCTTCGCCCTCATGCTCTACTACCGTGGCCTCGTCCAGACGCCGGCGTCGGTCGCGACGTTCGCCGAGCTGGCCTTCCCGGCGACGGCGCTCGTCGTGAACTACTTCGCGCTCGACGCGACGGTCAGCGCGACCCAGGTGGCCGGCTTCGCCATCCTCTGGGCCACCATCGCCCTCCTGCACCGCCTGCCGGTCGAGCTGCCCGTCAGCCCTGGCGAGAATCTCGCCATTCGACCAGCTTCGGCAGCAGGCTGAGATCCCACTCCGGGCCGCTGATGCCCATGATGAGGTGGGTCACGCCGACGTCGAGATAGCCGTCGAGGTAGGGCAGGGCGTTCGCGCGGATGCCGCCGATCGAGCGCTCGATCTCGGCCGGGTCGCGGCCGACCTTGCGGCACCAGTCGTCGAGGATGTCGCACTTCTGCTTCGCCCGCTCCGGGTCGCCGAAGCCGTTCCAGATGTCGGCGTGCTGGGCGACGATGCGCAGGGTGACGCGCTCGCCGCTGCCGCCGATCATGATCGGCATCGGGTTTCGCACCGGCGGGGGGACGAGCTTCGCCATGCGCGAGTGGATCCGGGGCATGGCCGCGTCCAGGTCGCGCAGGCGCGACGGCGCCGTCCCGAACTCGTAGCCGAACTCGTCGTAGTCGCGCTCGAACCAGCCCGACCCGATGCCCAGGATCAGCCGGCCGCCGGAGATGTGGTCGACCGTCCGCGCCATGTCGGTCAGGAGCTCGGGGTTGCGGTAGCTGTTGCACGAGACGAGCGCGCCGATCTCGACCCGCTCGGTCGCCTCGGCCATCGCACCGAGCCACGTCCAGCACTCGAAGTGGTTGCCGTCGGGGTCGCCCGAGAGCGGATGGAAGTGGTCCCACGTGAACACCGTGTCGGCGCCGAGCTCCTCGGCCCGCAGCCACGTGTCGCGCATGTCCGATGCCGTCCCATGCTGGGGTTGCACCTGCACGCCGACCCGGATCGCGCGTCGCTCAGCCACGAGCCGGAACCGTAGTCGGTCGTCCCTCGAACGGGGGACGATCCCGGCCCCATTTCCGCCGATGCAGGAACTGCAGGCAAAACACCGCCTCCGTCGTGCCTGCCGACCCCTCGCCTCCCCGCTCAAGAACTCGTGCCCACGGCCGATACCCCGCCTGTGAACCCCGATCGTCGCAGCATGCCCGAGCGCAGGCGCTCCAGTGACCAGGTCAAGTGGATTGACCGCTGGCTGGCCGCCTGCGCCGACCTCGACGAGCTGAAGCGCTCGAACCCGATGACCGACGCCGTGATCGACGAGATCGACGGGCGCCGGATCCGGGTCGGCGACCAGTGGCTGGCCGACTTCGCGTCGTGCAACTACCTCGGGTTCGACCTCGACCGCGAGATCATGGAGTCGATCCCGGCTCAGGTCGAGCGCTGGGGCACCCACCCGAGCTGGTCGCGGCTGCTCGGCAGCCCGACGCTGTTCGGCGAGATCGAGGAGCACCTGACCGAGCTGCTCGGCTGCGAGGACACCCTCGTCCTGCCGACGATCACCCACATCCACATGGCGGTGATCCCGGTGCTCGCCGCCGGCGGGACGGTGTTCATGGACAGCCGGGCGCACAAGACGATCTACGACGGCTGCCAGTTCGCCGTCGCCCGCGGCGCCACCCTGAAGCGCTTCCGCTTCGAGGATCCCGACGATCTCGAGCGGCTGCTGATCGAGGATCGCTCCGACCAGAAGCTCGTGTGCATGGACGGCGTGAACAGCATCACCGGCAACGCCCCCGACCTGGCCGCGTTCGCCCGCGTCACCCGCCGCCACGGCGCGCTGCTCTACGTCGACGACGCCCACGGCTTCGGCGTGATCGGCGAGCGCTCGGCCTCCGAGCTCTCCCCGTACGGCTCGCGCGGCAACAGCATCGTCCGCCACCTGGACGAGACCTACGAGGGGCTCATCCTGGTCGGCGGCTTCTCCAAGGCCTACTCGTCGCTGGCCGCGTTCATCGCCTGCCCGACGCCGCTCAAGGAGATGCTGAAGACGGCCGCGCCCCCGTACCTCTACTCCGGGCCGCCGCCGGTGGCCTCGCTCGCGACCACCCTCGCCGGGTTCGACGTGAACGCGCGCCGCGGCGACGAGCTGCGCCGCGTCCTCTTCGAGCGGACGGGCCGCGTCCTCGACGCCCTGCGCCGGATCGGCGTGCGCACGCTCAACCACTCCGGCTTCCCGATCATCGAGATCCCGCTCTCGGATCACCGCGACATCGGCTCGGTCGGGCGCTTCCTGTTCGACAACGGCATCTACGTCACCCTGGCCGCCTACCCACTCGTCCCCAAGGACGAGGTCGGGTTCCGCATCCAGGTCACCGCGGCCAACGGCGACGACGAGATCGACGAGCTGATCGACGTCCTCGACCGGCTGGCCCGGCGCTTCGAGATGCAGCGCCCCGACGAGCTGCGGGAGGCCGCATGACCCGCCTGACCCGGTCCCTCCGCTCGGGCCTGTGGCCGCTCTCGCCGCGCACCGTCTGGCTGTGGTACCTGCTGGCCGGCTCGCTCTTCACGTACCTCTACGCGGTCGTGCCCGTCTTCCAGCGCGGCAGTGCCATCCACGGGCCGTTCATCAACGCGCTCGGCTTCTCGGGCGTCGCCGCCATCCTCGCCGGCATGCGCATGCACCGGCCGAAGGCGCTCGTGGCGTGGGGCTTTCTCGCCCTCGGCCAGGCCCTGTTCCTGGTCGGCGACTTCTACACGTACAGCCTGCCGAGCCTGTTCGGCCTGAACGTCGGGTTCCCCTCGCCCGGCGACGCGCTCTACCTGACCGTCTACCCGGCGCTGATGGCCGGCCTGCTCCTGCTCGTGCGGCGGCGCAACCCGCGCACCGACCGGGCCGGCGCCATCGACTCGCTCATCCTGACCCTCGGCATCGCCCTGCTGTCATGGGTGTTCCTGATCGCCCCGAACATCCAGCTCGGCGGCAACTGGCTGCCCGAGGCCGTGTCGATCGCCTACCCGGTCGGCGACATCCTCCTGCTCGCGGCGGCGATCCGGCTCGCGGTCGACCGCGGCGTGCGCGCCCCGGCGTTCTACCTGCTCGCCGGCAGCATCGTCTGCCTGCTCACGACCGACTCGGTCTACAACCGCATGCTCCTCGACGGCACCTACAACGGCCAGGTGATCCTCGACGTGGGCTGGATCTTCTACTACCTGCTCTGGGGCGCCGCCGCGCTGCACCCGTCGATGCGCACGCTGGAGCAGCCCGCCGAGGGCCGCACCCGGCTCACGCCCGTGCGCCTCGGGTTCCTGTGCGTCGCCGTCCTGATCGCGCCGGGCATCCGCTTCTTCCAGGAGTGGGGCAACACCGACGTGATCGTCGTGATCGTGGCCTCGATGGTCATGTTCATGTTCGTGCTCGCCCGCATGTCGGGCCTGGTGCGCCAGGAGGAGCGCGCGGTCGCACGCCAGCGCGCCCTGCGCCGCGCGGGCGTCGCGCTCGTCGGCGCCGCGGACATCGACCAGATGGAGAACGCCGCCAAGGCCGCCGTGCGCGAGCTGGCCGGCGCCGCCGCGGACGCGCGCCTCATCACCCTGCACGAGGATCCGTCCGAGGACGCCGTCTCGCCGACCGTGCGCGAGTGGCTCGCCGCCGCCTCCGGCGACGGTCCGCCGGTGCGCTGGATCGACGTGCCCGGCGAGCTGCTCGGCGAGCTCGAGCTGGCCCGCGAGTCGCACTACGCCCTGATCGGCCTGGCCGGCCGCGCCGCCGGCAGCGCCTTCCTGCTCGTCGGCATCCCCGGCGGCCACGGCAGCGAGATGAGCGGCGCGCTCGAGACGCTGTCCACCCAGATGTCGCTCGCCATCGACGGTGCGCTCCTGGCCGAGGACCTCCACCGGCGCCGCAGCGAGGCCCGCTTCCGCGCCCTGCTCGAGCACTCCAGCGACCTGATCGCCGTGCTCGACCGCAGCGGCACGATCCTCTACCAGAGCCCGGCGATCGAAGAGGTGCTCGGCTACGCGGTCGAGGACGTCGTGAACACCCACTTCGACCTGCTCGTGCGCCCGAGCGACCGCACCCGCCTCCTGCAGGTGGTCGAGAGCGCCGACGCCGGCGTCGGCACCTCCGGCATGATCGAGTGCAGCCTGCGCAGCCGCACCGGCGAGTGGCTCCAGTTCGAGGTGCACCACCGAAACCTGCTGGCCGAGGAGTCCGTGCAGGGCATCGTCCTCAACTGCCGCGACATCAGCGAGCGCAAGCTCTACGAGGACCAGCTCGCCCACCAGGCTTTCCACGACCCCGTCACCGGGCTCGCCAACCGCGCCCTCTTCGCCGACCGCGTCGGCCACGCGCTTGCCCGCGCATCCCGCGAGGAGTCGACGGTCGGCGTGATCTTCATCGACCTCGACGACTTCAAGACGATCAACGACAGCCTCGGCCACGCGTCCGGCGACGCGGTGCTGCAGGAGGTCGCCCACCGGCTGCGCGCCGCGGTCCGCCCGACCGATACGGTCGCCCGCTTCGGCGGCGACGAGTTCGCCGTCCTGGTCGAGGAGGTGCAGCGCTCGCAGGAGGCCGTCGATGTCGCCGAGCGGGTGCTCGAGGGCCTGGCCGAGCCGATCGACATGGGCGAGAAGGAGCTCGTCGTCGCCGCCAGCATCGGACTCTGCCTGACGAGCGACGGCACCGCCGACGCGGCCGACCTGCTGCGCAACGCCGACGTCGCCATGTACATGGCCAAGCGCGAGAGCAAGGGCGGCTACCGCGTCTTCGAGCCCGACATGCACCGCGAGGTGGTCGAGCGGCTCGAGATGCGCGCCGACCTGCAGCGCGCGATCGAGACGGGCCAGCTCGAGGTGCACTACCAGCCCGTGATCCGCCTCTCCGGCACCACCGTCTACGGCTTCGAGGCCCTGCTGCGCTGGCATCACCCGACGCGCGGGAACATCCCGCCGACGCAGTTCATCCCGGTCGCCGAGGACACCGGCCTGATCATTCCGATCGGCCGCTGGACGCTCAACCAGGCCTGCACCCAGGGAGCGCTGCTGACCGAACGGTTCGGCAGCGAGTCGCCGCTCTCGATCAGCGTCAACCTGTCGGCGAAGCAGCTCCAGTCCGAGACGATCGTCGATGACGTCCGCGATGCGCTCGCGACCTCGGGGATGAAGCCGGCGAGCCTCGTGCTCGAGATCACCGAGTCCGTCCTCATGGTCGACATGGATCTGGCCGTCGAGCGGCTGAACGCGCTCAAGGCGCTCGGGGTGAAGGTGGCGATGGACGACTTCGGCACCGGCTACTCGTCGCTCAGCTACCTGAACAAGCTGCCGGTCGACATCCTCAAGATGGATCGCTCGTTCCTCACCTCGGGCGAGGCGGTCTCGGCGCTGCCGCAGGCGATCGTCAAGATCGGCGAGACGCTCGACCTCGAGGTCGTCGCCGAGGGCATCGAGCTGGCCAACCAGGCAACCGTGCTGCGCGACCTCGGGTGCGGGCTCGGGCAGGGCTTCCTGTTCGCCAAGGCCATGAGCTCGCCCGACCTGATGCGCTACCTGGACAGCGTGTACGACTCGGCCGGGCCAGAGGCTCAGGCCGATGCAGCATAGTTACGACGCGCTCGACCGCCCCGGCGGGTTCACCCGGCTGAACCTGCTCGCGCCGCTGCGGCACCGCGACTTCCGGCTGCTGTGGTCGGGGATGACGGTGTCGCTGCTCGGCGACGGCATCTTTCTGGTCGCGATGGCCTGGCAGGTGTACGCGGTCTGGAACGCGCCGGCCGCGCTCTCGATGGTCGGGATCGCGATGACCGTGCCGACCATCGTCTGCCTGCTGCCAGGCGGCGTCGTCAGCGACCGGCTCAGCCGCCGCGGGATCATGCTCGCCGCCGACGCGGTGCGGGCCCTCGCGATCGCGGTCCTGGCCGGGCTCTCGATCACCGGTCGGGTCGAGATCTGGGAGATCGCCGTGCTGGCGATGGTCTACGGCGCCGGCACCGCGTTCTTCACGCCGGCGTTCGAGGCGCTCGTGCCGGACATCCTGCCCGCGTCCGACCTCCCTGCCGCCAACTCGCTCGACCAGTTCGTCCGCCCGATCGCCCTCCGCCTGGCCGGCCCGGCCGTCGGCGGCTGGCTGATCGCCGCCTTCGGGCCCGGGATCGCGTTCGCGGCCGACGCGGCGTCGTTCGCCGCCGCCGGCGCCGCGGTGCTGGCGATGCGGCCGTTGCCGCGGCATGTGCCCGAGGGGCTCTCGGTCATGGCCGACATCCGCGGCGGCCTGCGCTTCATCCGCGGCCGCACCTGGATCTGGGGGACGCTCGTCTCCGCGGCGTTCGCCTACCTGCTCTTCCTGGGCCCGACCGAGGTGCTCCTGCCGTACGTCGTCAAGAACGGCCTGCACGGCTCGGCCGGGATGCTCGGAGCGGTGTTCGCCGCCGGCGGCATCGGCTCGATCGGCGCGGCCGTCCTCATGGGCCAGCGCGACCAGCCCCGCCGCCACGTGACCTTCATCTACGTCGTCTGGACGCTGGCGACCCTCGCCGTCGCCGGCTACGGCCTCGCCACCGCGACCTGGCAGCTGGTGGTCGCCTGCCTGCTCTTCAACGCGCTCGAGACCGCCGGGACGATCGTGTGGGCGACGCTCAAGCAGCGCCACGTGCCCGCCTCGATGCTGGGCCGGGTCTCGAGCCTCGACTGGCTGATCTCGATCGGCCTCCTGCCGCTCTCCTTCGCGCTCACCGCGCCCGTCACCGAGATGATCGGCGCGCGGATGACCCTCGTCGGCGCGGGCGTCGGCGGGGCCGTGATCACCTTCGCCGCGCTGTTCCTGCCGGGCATGCGCGACGTCGAGCGCGACGCGCCGGTCGCCGAGCCCGAGGCGCCGGCAGACCTTCCCGTCGACGTGGTAATCGTGGCTACCGTCCTGCACCGGGCGCCGGCGGTTGCCGCGGCCCGGCGCATGCATCCGTGATACGGTCGCCACGATGGAGGGGAACTGGATGCTGGGCGCCGCCGCCCTGCTCGTCGTCGGTGCCGCAGCAGCGGGCAACTCGCTGAGCGTCGCCATCGGGGTATGGGCGATGGGCATCGCCTGGATCGTCGTCGGCGTGCTCCTCGGCGCGCGCCGCCATATGGGCTAGCACGGTGAGCGCCTATTCGGTCGCGCGCCTGGAGGAGATCCCGGTGCTCGCCGACGGCGGGATCCCGTGCCGGCCGGTCCGCCACCACTTCGGCCTGACGTCGTTCGGCCTGAACGCCTGGACCGGCACCGCGGCCGGCGATCGGATCCTGTACGAGCACGACGAGGCAAACGACGCGGAGGAGCTCTACCTGGTGCATACCGGCCGGGCGACCTTCGAGCTCGACGGCGCGCCGGTCGACGCTCCCGCGGGCACGTTCGTCTTCGCCCCGCCCGGCGTGAAGCGGACGGCGTTCGCCGAGGAGCCCGGGACGACGATCCTCGCCATCGGCGGCCGGCCGGGCGAGCCCTGGCAGCCGGACGGGTGGGAGCTGTGGGCGCCGGTCACGCCGATCTACGAGGCCGGCCGGTTCGCCGAGGCCGCCGATCGCAGCCGCGAGCTCGCCGAGGCGAACCCGGGGCTGCCGATGCTGCGCTACATGCTGGCGTGCTGCGAGCTTCGGGCCGGCCGCCCGGAGGAGGCGATCGAGCAGCTCAAACTGGCGCTCGTGACGCCGCGCATGCGGGCGATCGCGGGCAAGGACTCGACGCTCGACCCGATCCGCGGCGAGCCGGCGTTCC
>DASUHM010000072.1 GCA_036273515.1 Gaiellales bacterium | reverse complement strand
AGATGGTTGATTCCGATTCCCGTGACGTCCAAGGTGCAAGCCCTGCGGGCTTGCACCGGTCGGAGGTGATCTGCGATCACGCAGGTCATCCTCCGGGCTGCGAACCGCGCAGCGCAAGGACGCAGGGAGCGGTCATAGTTGGCCTATGGGCGCGACCGAGGACGTAGCGATGCGACGGTTCCCAGCCGCAGCCCCACCACGACCCGAATCTCCGCCGCCGCGGGACGTCCAGGCGCGCGGGGGATCGGAATCGACCATCTAGGATGGAGCCGCTGGGGACGCGGCTGGCCGGCGGATCGACGCCCGCGCTCGACCGCTTCGGCGTCGACTCCGAGCACGGCCGCATGCGCGACGTGCTGCTGGGCGACCCGGCGACCTTCCGCTGGCTCGGCATCGAGAACGCGACCTACTCCGCGCTCGTGCGCGACACGCTCCGTCGCGGGCACCGCTTCGACAAGGAGCGGGCGCTGGCCCAGCACGGCGAGATGGTCGACGCCTTCCGCGACGCCGGGGTGGCCGTCCACCTGCTCGATGCCCGCGAGGAGCTGGCCTACGGGGTCTACACCCGCGATTCGAGCGTCATGACGCCGTGGGGGGCGATCGTGTGCCAGCTCGCGAACCCGCGCCGGCGGGGCGAGTACGCGGCCTGTCTCGACTTCTACGCGGGCGCGGGGATCCCGGTCTACGACATGGTCACGGCGGGCAGCTTCGAGGGCGGCGACTTCGCCCTCGTCGCGCCCGGCGCCGCCCTCATCGGCTACACGGGCGTCCGCAGCGAGGAGGTCGGCGCCCGCCAGGTGGGCGGCTGGCTCGAAGCCGAGGGCTGGGACGTCTGCTACGCGCCGATCGACGAGTTCTACGTCCACCTCGACCTGATGGTGTGCATGGTCGCGCCGGGGCTGGCTGCGGTCTGCACCGACACGACCGACCCGGACGTCGTGCGCTGGCTCGAGGCGAAGGGCATCGAGATCGTGCCGGTCGGCTTCCGCGAGACGGTCGGCCTCGGCTGCAACGTCGTCGCGCTGGGCGGCGACAGGGTCATCTCGTCGGCCTTCGCGACCGACCTGAACGAGCGCCTGCGCGCGCTCGGCCTGACCGTCTACGACCCGGAGATGAGCCAGTTCCAGCTCGCCGGCGGCGGCGTGCACTGCCTGTGCCAGCCGCTCGCGCGCGACCCCGGCTAGGCGATCCTGCGGGCGCCTCCGGTCGACCTGGCGACGATGGGCTCCGTGATCCGGCCGGTGGCCTCGCGGTAGGCCGCGGCGACGGCGGCCGCGATCGCCGGACAGCGCTCCTTCGGCGCCAGGGCCACGATCGCCCCGCCGAAGCCGCCGCCGGTCATCCGCGCCGCCCACGCGCCGGCCTCGAGCGCCAGCGCGACCAGCAGGTCGAGCTCGGGCGTCGACACCGCGTAGTCGTCGCGCAGGCTGGCATGGCCCGCGGCCATGATCGCGCCCAGCGCCTCGGGGTCGCCGCGCTCGAGCGCGGCCGCGGCCTGCTCGACGCGGGCGTTCTCCGAGCGCAGGTGGCGCAGGCGCCGCGATGTCGTCTCGTCCAGGTCGCCGGCCAGGGCCCGCTCGAGCTCGGCCCGGCGGTCGGCGTATCCAGTGTGCGCCAATTGGCGCGGCGTGCGCGAGTCGACCACGACCAGGCCGAGGCCCGGCGGCAGCGGCACCTGGCGGCGGCGAAGCGTTCCGCAGTCGAGCAGGAGCGCATGTCCCGGCTCGGCCAGCACGGCGGCGGCCGGGTCCATGATCCCGCAGGGCACGCCCACGGCCCGCTCCTCGGCCCGCCGGCACAGGTCGGCGAGCACCATCGGCTCGAGCTCGGCGCCGGCGGCGTCGAGAAGTGCCAGCGCGACCACGACGAGCAGCGCGGCCGAGGACGCCAGGCCGGCGCCGGCGGGGAGGTTGGCCTCGAGCTGCCCCTCGATCCCCGAAACGATTCCAGCGCCTGCGAGCTCGGCCGCCAGGGCCGCGACGTAGCGGCCGAACCCTTCGGGGTCGACGTCCGAGCGCAGCCGGATGCCGTCGGCGGGCCGGCAGGTGAGCGTCACGCCGCGGTCGACCGCGACCGGCAGCACGAGGCCGCCGGCGTAGTCGGTGTGCTCGCCGATCAGGTTGACGCGGCCGGGGGCGTGATAGCGCGGCACCGGCAAGGATCCTGTCACGCGGCCGGCCGCGCAGGATCGCGGCCGCCCCCGTCGTATCCTCACCAGATGGGCCGAGTGCGACGGCATCATGGCGCGATCTGGTGGGCAGCGGCCGCCGGGGCCGCCGCGGTCGCGGGGTGGTGGCTCTTCGCCGGCACCGGCACGGCCTGGTACTGGCGGGCCGGCCCGGCGCTCGTCTGGCTCGTCCTGCTGGCCGCCGCCGGCGCCGCCGCGCTCGCCGGCTCCCGCCGTGGGGACCGCCACGCGGCGCTGGCACGCGCGGTCGTCGCCTCGGCGCCGGACGCGGTCGTGGTCGTCGACGACGACGGCGCGGTGGTCGAGTTCAACCCGGCCGCCGAGCGGATGTTCGGCCGCGGCCGCGACGCGGCCGTCGGCCGCCGCCTCGACGACGGGATGATCGAGGGCTACGGCGTGTGGTCGACGGAGGGGCGGCACGAGGTGACCGCCCGGCGCGGAAACGGCGAGGAGTTCTCCGCCGAGGTCTCGACGGCCCCGGTGGTCGGCCTCGGCGAGCACCTGCACGTGCTGCACGTGCGCGACCTGGGCGACCGGCGCCGCTCCGAGCGCGCCGTCTCCGACCTGGCGGCGATCGTGCAGTCCTCGGACGACGCCATCGTCTCGCTGACCCTCGAAGGGATGATCGAGTCGTGGAACCCGGGCGCGGAGCGGCTCTACGGCCACCCGCCGGCCGAGGCGATCGGCCGGCCCATCTCGCTGGTCGAGCCGCGCGGGCGGCCCGGCGAGACGCCGGCGCTGCTGGCGCTCGTGGCCCGCGGCCAGCACGTCGAGAGCCTCGAGACGCTGCGCGTGCGCCGGGACGGCTCCGAGGTGCACGTGTCGGTCTCGGTCTCGCCGATCGTCGATGCCGCCGGCCGCGTGATCGGCGCCGCCGAGATCGGCCGCGACATCACGGCCCGCAAGCAGGTCGACCGGCGGGTGGCCTACCTCGCCTACCACGACGACCTGACCGGCCTGCCGAACCGGCTGATGTTCGCCGAGCACCTCGACCTGGCGCTCGCCCGCGCCCAGCGTCACGGCCGCGAGGTGGCGGTGCTCTACGTCGACCTCGACGGCTTCAAGGACGTGAACGACACCTACGGCCACGAGGCCGGCGACCAGCTCCTGCGCCAGGTCGCCCGGCGGCTCGAGCGGGCCACCCGCGCCACCGACCTGGTCGCCCGCCACGGCGGCGACGAGTTCCTCATCCTGGCCGCCGACCTGCCGGCCGACGGGGAGCCGAGCGCCCGCGCGATCGCCAACACGATCGCCTCGCACATCGAGGACGCGCTCGCGGCGCCCGCCGCCGTGGACGGGACGACGATCTCGGCGGGCGGCAGCGT
This sequence comes from Gaiellales bacterium, assembly GCA_036273515.1. Classification (GTDB taxonomy): domain Bacteria; phylum Actinomycetota; class Thermoleophilia; order Gaiellales; family JAICJC01; genus JAICJC01. Next base: position 39,534 of record DASUHM010000072.1, on the reverse strand, counting down.
CGGGATCGCCGTCTACCCCGAGGACGCGGGCAGCCGGGACGAGCTCCTGCGGCTGGCCGACGCCGCCATGTACCGCTCGAAGGAGCGCGCCGGCCGCTCCCCCGGCTCACCCGCGACCGGCGACGTCCGGGCGCAGGTGCCGCTCACCGCCCGCATGCAGCTGGCGCTCGAGCGCAACGAGTTCGTGCTCCATTACCAGCCGATCCTGCGCCTCGAGGACATGCGCATGGTCGGCGTGGAGGCGCTCATCCGCTGGAACCACCCCGACGACGGGATGCTGGCCCCGGCGGCGTTCATCCCCGTGGCCGAGCGCACGGACCTGATCACCGCGATCTCGGAGTGGGTGGTCGACGAGGTCTGCCGCGTCTCCCGCCCGTGGGCGACCGGCGAGATGCGCATCCAGGCGGCCGTGAACCTGCCGATCGCGCGCTGGAGCAGCGACTCCGCGGAGCGCCTGCTGGCGACGATCCGGGCGAGCGGGCTCGAGCCCGGCCAGATCGTCGTCGAGGTGAGCGAGGCGAGCGCCATGGTCGAGCCCGACCGCACCCAGGCGATCCTGCACGACCTGCACCGAAGCGGGGTCAAGCTCGCGATCGACGACTTCGGCACCGGCCACTCGTCGCTCAGCCGGCTCACGGAGATGCCGGTGTCGACGCTCAAGATCGACCGCGCCTTCGTCCGCGACATCCCCGGCAGCACCCATGCGAACGCGATCGTGACGACGATCATCCAGCTCGCCCGCAACATCGGCGCCGAGGCGCTCGCCGAGGGCATCGAGACGCCCGAGCAGCACGAGTTCCTGAAGCGCGAGGGCTGCACGCTCGGCCAGGGCTTCCTCTTCAGCCCCGCCGTGCCGGCGGACGAGATCGAGCCGCTGTTCCGCCGGTTCGTCCGCGAGCCCGCCCGGCGCTAGGGCCGGCGGGCTCGTCGCGGACTACGCGGCCGGCTCGAGCGCGAGCTCTTCCGGCTCGGGCTCCGCCGGCGCGAGCGCCGCGCCTGTGGCCGCCCCCCGGGTGCGACCCCGAGGAAGTCGCTCGTCGACGTCGCGGCGATGGTGGTCGCCGCGGCCACTCCGAGCCAGCGTGAGCGTGATGTACGCCCCGCCGGTCTCCAATGCCCGACCACCCCCGCACCTGCTGCATGTAGAGCGTCAGCAGGAAGAACTGGGAGAACCCTCCTCGCCGTCCCCTGCCTCTGCGACGACCATCCGGCCTCAATCTCGCCTCCATGGCGCGAAAGGCTCGCCCATCCGGCCCGCCCCGCCAAGGGGTGAACCGGCGACCACCGGTACGGGTTCCGCCATGCCGCCGAAGGGTAGGATCAGCCCATGCTGCGCCCGAGGGACGTGGTGCTGGGGGTCGCCGGGGCGATCGTCGTCCTGATCGGGCCCGCGCCGGCGGATATCACCGGGCTGTTCGAGCATCCCCGCCCCGCCTGCGTGAACGCGTGCGGGCACACGAACGCGTGGTGGGATCAGCCGGAGCTCGTCGCCCACGCCGACGAGCTGCCGCCGCCGGCCGCTATCCCGGCACCTCGCCGCGGCGGGCACTGACACCGCCGGGCGCGGCCGGACCGGCATCCTCCGGCAGGATCACCGAGTCGTAGAAGCGGGTCATCGTGACGCCGGGCGTGAAGCGGCCCACGTGCGGCTCGACCCGCTCGCCGCAAGCCATGCGCAGGATCAGCTCCGGATACCGCGACCCGGCCGCGAGCGGCAGCGGGAACGCGCCGCCGAAGCGGGTGTTGATGTCGGTGACCGGCAGGCCCTCGGGCTCGTCGAAGCACTGGATCGTGGCCGGCCCGACCAGTCGCAGCCCCTCGGCAACCGTGCGGCCGAGGTCGATCAGGTGCTGGTCGGCGATCGTCTGGCCCTTGATCGACTCGCCGCCCTTCGACTCGATCATCGTCCGCGGGATCGCGTTCAGCGCCCGCCCGTCGAGATCGCAGAGGACGTCGATGGAGAACTGCTCGCCGGGCAGGAACTTCTGCACGATCACCGGCACGCCGGCGTACCCGACGAAGAAGCGCACCTCGTCGAGCGTCTCGCAGCGGTAGATGTCGCGCGACGCGTACCCCCACCGCCGCTTCACCAGCAGGGGCAGCGGCGCGCCGGCGGGCAGCTCCTCCGGAACCCACGTGTCCGGCGAGGGCAGCCCCGCCGCCAACAGCGCCTCGTGGCAGCGGTACTTGTCGAACATCGCCTCGGCGACGGCCAGGTCGGGCAGGAGCAGGGCCGCGCCGGCGGCCTCGATCTGCTCCCGGCCGGTGACGAGCTCGACGTTGTCGAGATCGGCCAGCGGCAGCACCGCCCGCACGCCGTGGGCGGTGACGAGCTCGGCGAGCGTCGGGACGTAATCCGGGCTCGACGCGTGCGGCACGACGACGCCGCGGTCGGCCTTCACCAGCGCGGGCGCGAGCGGGTTGGCGTCGACGGCGACGACGTCGCCGTCCCAGCCGAGCCCGTCGAGCGCCTCGCGGAACGCGCGGACGACGTCGACGCGCAGGCCGGCGCAGGTGAGCAGCACCGAGCGTTTGCTCACAGGTCCCAGCCGCCCGTCGTCCCCTTGTACGTCTCGCCCGGCCGGGTCATCTGGCCGACCGTGCGCCACAGGATGCGCGCGTCGAGCCGCAGCGACCAGTTCTCGACATACCAGACGTCGAGCTCGATCCGGCGCGACCACGGGATCGAGGTGCGGCCGTGGATCTGCGACCACCCGGTCACGCCGGGGCGCATGCGCAGCCGCAGCCGCTGGCGGGGCGTGTAGCGCTCCACCTGCTGCATCAGCGTCGGCCGCGGGCCGATCAGGGACATGTCGCCGCGCAGCACGTTCCAGAGCTGCGGCAGCTCGTCGAGGCCGAAGCGGCGGTAGAAGTCGCCGGTGCGCAGGATGCGATCGTCGCCCTCGTTCACGGCGAAGCCGTCGCCGTGCGCCTCGGCGTCGCGCACCATCGTGCGGAACTTGAAGATCGTGAACGGCTCGCCGTCGAGGCCGGCCCGCTCCTGGCGGAAGAGCACCGGCAGCCCGTCCTCGATCACGATGACCGCGGCAAGCGCCGCCAGCACCGGCGAGAGCACCACCAGGCCGGCCGCGGCGAGGGTCGCGTCCAGGGTCCGCTTGAGCGCCAGCGCGGCCGGCCGCGGGCGCACCGCGACGGGCCGATCGCCGTTGGTTCCTGCGACCGATTCCACCGGCCAACCATAGCCAACGCCCTGCCCGGCAACCGACGCACGCAGTTGGCGGTGTCACCGTGTGCCATTCCGCGCCCGCCGGGCCCGCACCGACCGAACGGTGATAGAGTGGCCTGTTGCGCCGGGGAGCACGTCGTCCCCGGGCCAGGTCGCCGCCCCATCAACGCCAGCGCTCCGCCGCACGCACCGTCCCGGTGCTCGTGCCCGCGGGGCGGTCCATCGTCCCTCCGAGGGGGCCGCGTGTCCGCCGAACCTGCCGTCGAAGTCTGCGATCTGCGCAAGGAGTTCATCCGCCGCGACGGCAGCCGCATGCGCGGGCAGGTGCGGCGCCGGCGCGTGCCCGCGCTGCGGGACGTCAGCTTCACCGTCGCCCGCGGCGAGTGCGTCGCCATCCTCGGCCAGAACGGCTCCGGCAAGTCGACGCTCGTGCGCGTGCTCTCGACGCTGCTCCTGCACGACGGCGGCAGCGCCCGCGTGTTCGGCATCGACGTCGCCGCCAAGCCGCGCGCGGTGCAGCGGCTCGTGAACCGGGTCTCGGTCGAGGCGTCGTTCTTCAAGCGCATGTCGCCGGACGAGAACCTGAGCTACTCGGCCCGCTTCTACGGCCTGACGCCCAGGCAGACGCGCACCGCGATCCCGGAGATCCTGCGCCGCGTCGGCTTCCCGCCCGAGCGGCGGGGCGAGCCGATGGAGGACCTGTCCCGCGGCATGCAGCAGAAGATCGCGCTGGCCCGGGCGCTGCTCACCTCGCCGGTGCTGCTCCTGCTCGACGAGCCGACGACCGGCCTCGACCCGCGCTCCAAGCTCGAGGTACAGGAGCTCGTGCGCGACATGCGCCGCCGGCACGACTGCACGATCCTGCTCTGCACGCACGACATGACCGAGGCCGAGGCGCTGGCCGACCGGGTCGGGATCCTGCACGAGGGCGTCCTGCTGGCGCTCGACACGCCGGCCGAGGTGCGCGAGCGCTACGGCGCCGAGACGCTCGAGGACGCGTTCATGGCCGCCACCGGCCGCAGCTTCGAGGACGAGGCCGAAGAGGAGGTGCACGCATGAGGGGCGAGACGACGGGCGCGCTCCGCCGCGAGCTGGTCGGCTTCGCGGGGATCGTCGAGCGCAACACATACCTGATCCGCCGGTTCGTCTGGTGGGAGCTGGCCTGGTTCCTCTACACCGTGGCGAACACGCTCACGATCGTGTTCATCGCCAAGGGCGTCGAGGCCGGCGGCTACCACCTCGACGTGAACCGGGAGATGATCATCCTCCTGATCGGCGCGGTGGTCTGGTCGTACCTCGGACTGGTCTTCGAGATCGAGACCGAGACGGTGGCCTGGGAGCGCTGGGAGGGCACGATCGAGTACACGTTCATGGCGCCGCTCTCGCGGCCCGCCCACCTGCTCGGCATGGGCGCGTTCGCGGTCCTCTACGGCGTGATCCGCACCGTGGCGCTGTTCGGGCTCGTCGCCGTGATGCTGGGGGTGCACTTCACGAACCCCAACTTCGCGACGGCAACCGTGGTGCTGGCGGCGTCGTCGTTCTCGTTCGTCGGCATCGGGATGATGACGGCGGTGCTGCCGCTCGTGTCGCCGGAGAAGGGCACCCAGCTCGGGTTCATCGCCCAGGGCCTCTTGCTCGTCGTCTCCGGCGTCTACTACCCGGTGTCGGTGCTGCCGCAGTGGATGCAGTGGCTGTCGGTGCTCTCGCCGGCCACCTACACGCTCGAGGGCGCCCGCCGGGCGATCCTCGACGGCGCCACCGTCGGGGCGGTGTGGGACGACCTGTGGCCGCTGATCCTGATCGGCGTCGTCGCCGTGCCGCTCGGCCTGTACGTGTTCGCGCTGGGCGAGCGGTACGCCAAGCAGCATGGGCGCCTGAAGCGGTCGGGGTAGAGCCCCGGGGAGTAGGACCAAGGTCCCGTCCAGGTCGCGACCGCCGCCCGAGGCGGCGCGGCCCGCCCGTGCCTAGCGTGGAGGGCATGGAAATCGCACTCATCACAGGCGCGTCGCGCGGCCTCGGGCTGGCGCTGGCGCAGGCGCTCGCCGACCGCGGCTACGGCCTCGCGATCGACGCGCGCGGATCCGACGACCTCGAGGCGGCGCAGGCGGCGCTCGCCCGGCGCACGGCCGTGACGGCGATCCCCGGCGACGTGGCCGACCCGGCCCACCGCGAGGAGCTCGTCGCCGCGGCCGTCCGCATGGGCCGGCTGCGGCTGCTCGTGAACAACGCGTCCGTGCTCGGGCCGAGCCCGCAGCCCGACCTCGACGCCTACCCGCTCGAGCTGCTCGACGCGGTCTATCGCATCAACGTGCTCGCCCCGCTCGGGCTGATCCAGCTGGCGCTGCCCACGCTCGCGGCGGCGGGCGGCACCGTCCTCAACATCACCTCCGACGCCGGCGTCGAGAACTACCCCGGCTGGGGCGGCTACGGCTCGTCCAAGGCGGCGCTCGAGCAGCTCTCGAACGTGCTCGCCGCCGAGCACCCGGGCCTGCGCGTCTACTGGGCCGATCCCGGCGACATGCGCACGCGCATGCACCAGCAGGCGTTCCCGGGAGAGGACATCTCCGACCGGCCGCTGCCCGAGACGAGCGTGCCCGGGCTGCTCCAGCTGATCGAGGGCGACCTGCCGTCGGGCCGCTATCGCGCCCGCGAGCTCGACCGCTCCGAGGCGGCGGTATGAGCGCCGTCCCCCTCGCGGAGGCCACCGCCCCTCCGGAGCGGCGCGGCATCGCCCGCGACGCCGTGCGCGTGCTGGTCGGCCGGCCAGGCGGCGTCGAGCACGCGATCTTCCGCGACCTGCCCCGCCTGCTCGGGCCGGGCGACCTGCTGGTCGTGAACACGTCGGCCACTCTCCCTGCGGCGCTCGACGCCCTCGGGCCGGACGGCCGCCACCTGCGCGTCCACCTCTCGACGCCGGTGCCCGGCCACGGCCAGGCCGACGGCATGTGGACGGTCGAGCTGCGGGTGCCCGCAGGGCCGGGCTCGCTGCCCTTTCCCGGCGCCCGGCGCGGCTGGCGGCTCGCGCTCGCCGGCGGCGGCCGCGTGCGCCTGCTGGGCGGCGGCCCGCGGCTATGGCGGGCCCGGATCGATCTCCCGGTCGGCCTGCACGAGCACCTCGAGGCCCACGGCCGCCCGATCCGCTACTCGTACGCCGGCGCGGACTGGCCGATCGAGGACTACCAGACCGTCTTCGCCACCGAGCCGGGCAGCGCGGAGATGCCGAGCGCCGCCCGCCCCTTCACGGCCGACCTGGTCGTCGAGCTCGTGGCCGCCGGCGTCGAGATCGCGCCGATCGTGCTGCACACCGGCGTGTCCTCGCCCGAGACCGGCGAGCCGCCGTTCCCGGAGTGGTTCCGGGTGCCGGACGCGACCGCGCGCCACGTGAACGCGGTGCATGCCGGCGGCGGCCGCGTCGTCGCCGTGGGGACGACCGCGGTTCGCGCCCTGGAGACGGCCGCGGACGCCGACGGGACGGTGACCCCGAGCGAGGGCTGGACCGAGCTCGTGATCGACGAGCACCGCGGCGTCCATGCCGTCGACGGCCTCCTGACCGGCTGGCACGCGCCCGAGGCCACCCACATCGACCTCGTCCGCGCGGTCGCCGGCCGCGACATCGTCGAGCGCTGCTACGCCGCTGCGGCCGCCGGCCGCTACCTGTGGCACGAGTTCGGCGATCTCAACCTGATCTTGCCATGACGGCTCGTATACTCCTGGGCATGGCAGCCCTGCACATGCTCGGCCTCGGTGCGCTCCGCCTCCCGCTTACCGGCGGGCTGGACGGGGGCCGGGCCGGCATGCGCTAGCCGCGCCGCTCGCTCCTCGCCCGGCCCCCCCGGTCCAAAGGACGATCCATGCGAGGAGATCGAGATGCGCGAGAAACCCGAAGACGGCTACGACCCCGGCGCGTTCGAGGCCGGGTGGCAGGAGCGCTGGCGCGCCGAGGGCGCGTTCCGGGCGGACGACCGCTCGGAACGGCCGCCGCTCTACCTGCTCGAGTTCTTCCCCTACCCGTCCGGCGCCGGTCTCTCGGTCGGGCACTGCAAGAACTACGTGCCGGCGGACATCTACAGCCGGCTGAAGCGGATGCAGGGCTTCGAGGTGCTGCATCCGATGGGCTGGGACGCCTTCGGCCAGCCGGCCGAGAACGAGGCCATCCGGCGCGGCCGCCATCCCGCGGCGATGGTCGCCGAGTACGCCGCCCGCTACCGGCGCACGCTGGAGTCGATCGGCTGCTCGTACGACTGGGAGCGGGAGCTCAGCTCGGCCGACCCGGAGTACTACCGGCACACGCAGGCGCTCTTCCTGCTGCTGCACCGGCGCAGGCTGGCCTATCGCGCCGAAGCGGCGATCAACTGGTGCCCGGGCTGCGAGACCGGCCTCGCGAATGAGGAGGTCCTGGGCGGCCGCTGCTGGCGCTGCGACGCGGCGGTCGAGGAGCGGCCGCGGCGGCAATGGTTCTTCCGCATCACCGACTACGCGCGGCGGCTGGCCGACGACCTCGAGGGCCTGGACTGGCCGGACGGCATCAAGGCGGCCCAGCGCGACTGGATCGGCGACCCGGCCAATCCCCGGATGCACGACTGGCTGGTCTCGCGCCAGCGCTACTGGGGCTGCCCGATCCCGATGGTCGAGTGCGCGCGCTGCGGCCTCGTTCCCGTGCCGGAGACGCAGCTGCCGGTGCTGCTGCCGCAGGTCGAGCGCTACGAGCCGACCGGCACCGGCGAGTCGCCGCTGGCTGCGATCCCGGAGTTCGTGCGCACGGCCTGCCCGGCGTGCGGTGGCAAGGCCCGCCGCGAGACCGACACGATGGCCGGTTTCGCCTGCTCGGCCTGGTACTTCCTGCGCTTCTGCGACCCACACAACCCCGACACGTACGCCGCGCCGGAGCTGATCGCCCGCTGGGGCGCGATCGACCGCTACTGCGGCGGCGCCGAGCACGCCGTGGCGCATCTGCTGTACGCGCGCTTCGTGACGAAGGTGCTCCACGACGCCGGAATCGTCCCGTTCGCGGAGCCGTTCCAGGCGCTGCGAAACCAGGGCTCGCTGCTGGCGTGGACGCCGGGCATCGAGGTCGCCGACGGTCCCGGCGGCCGCCGCTTCCGGGCGCTCTCGCCCGAGGAGGCTGCCGGATACACCGCCGACGAGCTCGAGTGGCGCTGGGTGCGGATGTCGAAGTCGCGCGGGAACGTGGTGACGCCCGAGGAGGTGATCGCGCAGCACGGCGCCGACGCGCTGCGCGTCTACATCGCCTTCGCCGCGGCGTTCGCCGACGACATGCGCTACGACCCGGACGGCGTCGCCGCGGCCGCGCGGTTCCTGGCGCGCGTCCACCGCCTGGTGACCGGCGTGGCCGCCGCCGTGTCCGCAACGGACGCCGATCCCGCCGCCGAGGCGGCGCTGCGGAGAACGACCCACCGCGCCATCGCGGCCGTGACCGTGGCGGTCGAGGGCTTCCGCTTCAACGCCGCCGTGGCCGAGCTGATGACCCTCCACGGTGCGGCGGCGCGGGCGACGCCCGGCTCCCCGGCGGCCGCCGAGGCCGTGGAGACGCTCGTCGTGCTCCTGGCCCCGTTCGCGCCCCACCTGGCCGACGAGCTCTGGACGGGGTCCCTGGGCCGGGAGGGCAGGGCCACGGCCGCCGCCTGGCCGCAGGCCGATCCGGCGCTCGCGGCCGCGCCGACCCAGCGGCTGGCGGTTCAGGTCGACGGCCGCGTGCGCGGCGAGGTCGAGCTGCCGGCCGGGGCCGGCGAGGACGCGATCCGGGCGGCGGCGCTGGCGCATCCCGCGGTCACGCGCCACCTGGACGGGCGCAGCGTCGCGCGGGTGATCGTCGTGCCGGGCCGGCTCGTGAGCGTCGTCAGCGCGTCGTGATCGGTCGCAGGCGCCCGGCGGCCGAGAACGCCGGCGCCTGCCCCGACCTCGCCGAGGTGATCGCGACCGTGCCGCCGGGCCGGTCGACCTCGATCGCGATCCCGCCCGGGGCGGTCTGGTACAGGCGGGCCGTGCGCGACCCGATCGGGAACTGCTTCACCGGCGCGCCGACCGTCCCCAGCAGCGGTGGCGGGATCACCGGCCCGTAGTTCCAGACGAGGAGCGGGCCGTAGCGCAGCCGAAGCGCCGTCCCCGCGCCGTAGCGCAGGAGCTCGATCGCGCCGAGGCGGTGGCCGGCGAACCGCGGCCCCAGCCAGTCGACGGCCGGCCGCACGGCCCGCGCCTGCGCCAGGGTGAGGCGACGGGTGCCCGTCAGGCGGAGCGGCCGGCCCGGAGCCCGCAGCTCGGTCACGGCGGTGCCCGGCGGCAGGACGACGCCGAAGGCGTCCTGCGGCGCCAGCTCACGCGGGGTCACGAGGGCCTTCGTGATGTCGATCACCGCCGCCGCATGAGGCCGGCCGCCGGGCCGGCGCACGCGCCACTCGATCCGCTCGGGGAGGAGCGTGTGCGCGTCGACCGTCACGATCTGGGCGACGCGGGCCGCGTCCGCCAGCCGCTGCATCGGAAGCGCGAACCGGTACGCCGGCCGGCCCCGGAACGTGACCGCTTCAGTCTCGGTCGCCGCCAGGCGCGTGAGCGCCCGGCGGTACACCGCGATCGGGTCGACCGCGGTGGCGCAGCCGGTGGCGAGCGCCGCGCAGGACGGCGCGACGGCGGCGGTGTGCATGGCCGGGTCGTAGCGGGTGATGCGGCCGCGTTCGACGACCGTGCGGTCGACCACGACGCCGTCCGCCGCGCGCTGCACCCACGCCGCCCGCCCCCGCGTCGGGTCGATCCAGCCGGTGCGGGTCGAGGGTGCGAAGCCGCCCGCCGGGCCCGGTGTGATGCGCTCGACGACCTCGAGCACGTCGCCGCGTCCGCCGAGGGCGGCGAGCGCCTGGGCCTGGACGTCCGCCGCCGGGCCGGAGCCGAACGGGCCGGCCAGGAGCAGCGCCGCGGCGGCCGCGACGACGGCCACCGCGACCGCGGCGGCCGGCCAGACACGGCGCCGGGTACGCGGCTCGGGCCGGGCCGCCCGCAGGGCCGCCTCCGTCTCCTGCGCGGGCACGTCCAGGCGCGCCTCCGCCGCGGCCGCCTCGAGCACCTGCACGATCGCGCGCAGCTCACCTGTCGGCGGCTCCCCGCCGTCCAGCGCATCGGCCAGCATGCGCGCCATCGCCCGGTCGTCATCGCGGCGCATGGATGCCCTCCCCCTCGAGCGCCTCGCGCAGCTCGCGGCCCGCGCGCAGCACGAGCATCTGGCAGGCGCCGACGCTTCGGCCCATCACCCGGGCGACATCGGCGAACGGATAGCCTTCGACCAGGCGCAGGTGCACGGCCAGGGCGTGGTCGGGCGGCAGGGTCGCAAGCGCCCGGCGCAGGGCGTCGCGCTCGATCACCGTCGTCGCCTCGTCGCCGGCGGTCGCGGCCTCGGCCGCCGCCGGCGCCGGGACGGGCTCGCGCGAGCGCGCGCTCACGCGGTCGGCCGCCATGTTCGCCGCCACCCGGTAGAGCCACGCCAGCACCGGCCGGCCCCGCCAGCGCAGGCCGGGCGCGCGCCGCCACGCCTCGATGAACACCTCGGCTGCGACGTCTGCGGCCTCCTCGCGCGAGCCGAGCCGGGCCGCCAGGTAGCGCACGATCTCGGCGTGGTGGGCGCGGAAGAGCGCGTCGAAGTCGTGCTGCTCGCGACGGAACCGGGCCTCGCCGACATCGTCCGACACAACCTAGGCGCCCCGCAGCCCCCACCGCGGCCGCAGCCGGACGGCGCACGCCGCCAGCACCGCGCACGCAGCGAGGACGATCGCGATCGGAAGGGCGGCCCCTCCGCCCACGCCCGGCCGGACCGGACCACCGTCGGCGGCGATCATCGCCGCCTGGGCCGGCGTTACGCGCACCCACGTCCCGTCGGGTCCGTTCAGCCACCGCGACGCCGGGAAGTAGCGGATCGAATTCCAGCCTTCCCACGGCGTCGCGCCGGTGACCGCTATCGCAATTGGCATCGAGTGCGAACGCCAAATGGCGGCTGGCGGAGGCAGCGACCGGCGCCGCAACATCGGCGTGTAGGCCGAGGGATCGGCGGCCGCTCGCCCGGCGACCCACACATGGCCGATCCGGGGGCGGTACGCCGACACCGCTGCCAGCCGCGACCGCACGACGGCAAGGATGCGCGGCCCGAGCCGGAAGGTGCCCGTGTTGAGCACGACCGCACCCTGCGACGGCACGAGGTACCCGGTGAGCCCGTACAGGTATGGACGCGTCGTCAACCGCAGATACGGCGCGAGCGTGGGCGCCGGCGCAACCGAACCGCCCTCGGTGTGGGCGAGCGCGCGCCGGACGGCCGGATCTGCGATACGCACGCACGCCGACGGCCCGCACAGGCGCACGGCTCCGGGCACGCCCTTGGCGGCGGCCTGGGCGGGCCAGGCCGCGACGAGCGTGCTCGCCGCGAGGGCGGCTGCGGCATACCGGCGGATCATGACTCCCCTTTCAGGTCGCTCCGCCTGGACATCCGTTTTCGCCTCCCGATTATCACGCACGAGCGCACTAGAATCGCTGCCCCATGGCCGGGTATTCGAAGACGCCGCTCGCGAAGAAGCTCGGGATCAAGCCGGGCGCGACCGTTGCACTCGACGAGGCGCCGGCCGGCTGGGCCGTGCCCGACCTGCCGGAGGGCGTCGTCACAGCCGCCGAGGGCGAGCCGGCCGACGTCATCGTCGCGTTCTTCCGCGAGTCGGCCGAGCTCCCCGACCGCCTGCCGGGCCTGGCCCGGCGCATCTTCCCGGCGGGCGGCCTTTGGCTGGCGTGGCCACGGCGGGCCGGCGGCCACGACTCCGACATCGCCGAGAACGGTCTGCGCGACCTCGCCCTGCCGCTCGGGATCGTCGACAACAAGGTCGCGGCGATCGACGCGGACTGGTCCGGGCTGCGGGTCGTCTGGCGGGTCGAGCACCGCTCCGGCCCGCTCCCGCTCTAGCTCATGGCCCACACGAGCGCCGTCGCGGCCGACGCGGCCACGGCAGCGGTCGCCGGCCACAGCCGCAGGTAGCCGTCGCGGATCGCGGGCGCGTGGCCGGGGCCGGCCAGGTCGCAGACGAGCAGCGTCGCCACCGAGCCGCGGGTGCCGGCGAGCGCGCCGACCGACACGCCCGAGAGCACGGCGAACGCGGCCGGGCCGGAGTGCAGCAGCGTGCCCGCCGCGACGGCCGCCGGCAGGTTGTTCACGACCGCGGCGACGGCGGCGGCAGCTGCGGTGACGGCGAGCAACGCCCACACCGACCCGGCGGGCAGGCGCACGGATGAGATCCCGGCCGCGCCTGCGGCAAACCCGAGCGCCGTCGCGAGCGCGGTCACGAGGAGCCCGATCCGCCACGGCACCGCCGGGCGCGGGAGCTCGGCTCCGGTCGCGGCCAGGCAGAGAGCGGCACCGACGGCGACGGCGCAGGCCGGCCACCACGGGGCGACTCCGGCGACGGGGGCGAGCGACTCGCCCGCGCCCGCAAGCACGAGCGCGGCAGCCGCGATTGCGGCGTCGCGGCCGAGCTGCGGGGCGGACGCCGGACCGAGCGCACCGCCCAGCGCGCGCCGCTCGCGGAGGGCCACCGCACCTGCGCAGATGAGCGCTGCCGCGAGGCCCGGGACGACCATCCTCGCGTCGAACATCGCCGGTCCGAGGTGCAGGCCGGTCATCACGACGAGGTTCGTCGGGTTGCCCTGCACGACCGCGATCGAGAACGCGTTGGCGACGCCAATCGTCGCGAGCAGGAGCGGCCGCGCGGGCGCGCCGCGCTCGCTGAGCGCGAGCACCACCGGCACCATCACGACCACCGCGCCGTCGAGCGAGAGGGCAGAGGTGAGCAGGGCGCAGGCGAGGCAGACGAGCGCGTAGACTCGGACCATGCGTGCGCCCGCCGCCCGGCTCAAGACGCCGGCGATCGCGCCGGCGAGCCCGGTCGCCTCGGCGACGCGGGCAAGCCAGATCACCGCTGTCAGGAAGCAGACGAGCGGTATCGAGGCGGAGAGCGCCGCGTGGAGCGGGCCGGAGATGCCTGGCACGTCCCCACCTCCTTCCCGGATACTGAGGTTTACTTAAGTATATGCCCCCGCGTCCGCGCCCGCGAAACACCGCCGAGACGCTCGCGGCCGTCGCCCCGCTCGTCACCCGCTGGATGGAGCGCGTGCTGGCATCCGCCGAGCCGCCGCTCAGCCTCGGCCAGTACCTGGGCCTGCGCGCGATCGCGGCCGGGATCGACTCGGCCGCCGACCTCGCCCGCGCGACGGGCGTCTCCGAATCCGCCGTCTCACAGCTCGTCGCCGGGTTCGAGCGGGCGGGGATGGTCGAGCGCACCCCCGGCGACGACCGCCGCCGCCGCCGATTGGCGCTGACCCCGGACGGCGAGCGCCTCCTGCGCGCCGCCCAGAAGCTCGTCGGCGCGCGCCTCGAGCCGCTGGTGGCCTCGCTCGCGCCGCACGACGCCGACGCCCTCGCCGCCCTACTGCGGCGGATCGAGCCGGCCCTGGCCGGGACGGCGCCGCCGCGCCGCCCGCCCCCGCCCGGGCACCGCCGCCCGCCTCCCCCGCGCCCATGACACCGGACCCGACGCCCGCGGAGTTCTACGACGAGCTGGCCGCCCACTACCACCTGATCTTCGCCGACTGGGACGCGGCCATCGCCTGACAACGCGCTCGCGCACCTCCGGTACGTGACCGGGGACCGGGAGCGCGTCACGTTCCAGCTCTGGGACTGGGTGTCGGACGACCGCTACACCCTCCACCACTTCATCATGGCCCGGCGCGGGCGGGGGTGGACGGTGGCCGAGCGCACGACCACCCTCCGGGCGCTCCCCCGCGCCGCCGTCTCCGACGCCCTGGGCCGGGCCGGATTCACCGACGTCGCCTGGCGGATGCCCGAGGAGACGGGCTTCTACCAGCCGATCGTCGTCGCCCGCTAGTGCAGGAAGTGGCGCCGGCCGGTGAAGACCATCGCCGCGCCGGCGGCGTTCGCCGCGGCGATCACCTCGGCGTCGCGCACCGAGCCGCCGGGCTGGACGATCGCGCGCACGCCCGCCTCGAAGGCGGCCTCGGGTCCGTCGGCGAACGGGAAGAAGCCGTCGGACGCAAGCACCGCGCCCTGCGTCCGCTCGCCGGCCTTCGCGACCGCCACCTTGACGGCGTCGACGCGGCTCATCTGGCCGGCGCCGATGCCGACCGCAGCCAGGTCGCGGGCGATCACGATCGCATTCGAGCGGACGAAGTGGACGGTCCGCCACGCGAACAGGATGTCCTCCCACTCGCGCTTGCCGGGCGCGACGTCGGACACCACCTGCATGTCGGCGCGGTCCTCGGTCTCGTTGTCGCGGTCCTGGATCAGGACGCCGCCGAGCACGCGCCGGATGTCGCGCTCGCCCGGGCTCGACTTGCGCCGCTCGCGGTCCTCCAGCACCCGCGTCGACGGCTTCGACGAGAGCGTCTCGCGAGCGGCATCGTCGTAGCCGGGGGCGAAGATCACGTCGAGCTTCGTCTCGATCATGCGCTCGGCGACCGCGCCCGTGACCGGCCGGTTCACGGCGATCACGGCGCCGAAGGCCGACAGCGGATCGCCCGCCAGCGCCCGCGCGTAGGCCTCGTCGATGGTCGCGCCGACCGCGACCCCGCACGGGTTCGCGTGCTTGATGATCGCGCACGCCGGCAGCTGGAAGGCCGTCGCAATGGTGCGGGCCGCCTGGAGGTCGGCCAGGTTGTTGAACGAGAGCGGCTTGCCGCTGACCTGGTCGACCCGCGAGAGCACGTGCCGGCGGGCGCCGGACTCGCGGTAGAAGGCGGCCCGCTGGTGCGGGTTCTCGCCGTAGGCCAGGTCGCCCACCTTGACCAGGTCGATCGTGAGCCGGTCGGGGAAGGGCTCGGTGTCGGCGAACCACGCCGCCACCGCCGCGTCGTAGGAGGCGACGTGCGCGAACGCCTCGCCGGCCAGGTCGCGCCGCGTGTCGAGCGAGAGCTCGCCGCCGCCGGCCCGCATCTCGCCGAGGACGAAGCCGTACCGGTCGGGCTCCGTGACGACGCCGACCGAGTGGAAGTTCTTCGCGGCGGCCCGCACCATCGTCGGGCCGCCGATGTCGATGTTCGCGATCACCTCGGCCTCGGCGACGCCGCGCCGCGCGGCCACCGAGCGGAACGGATACAGGTTGCAGACGACGAGGTCGATCGGCTCGATCCCGGCGGCCTCGAGCGAGGCCATGTCGTCGTCGTGGTCGCGCCGGGCCAGGATGGCCGCGTGCAGCGACGCGTGCAGCGTCTTCACCCGGCCGCCGAGGAGCTCGGCCGACCCGGTCAGCTGCTCCACCGTCGTCACCGGCACGCCCGCGCTCTCCAGGAACGCCGCCGTCCCGGACGTCGAAATCAGCTCGACGCCGAGCTCGTGCAGCCCCTGCGCGAGGGAGGAGAGGCCGTTCTTCTCGCTGACCGATATGAGGGCTCGTCTGATCTTCATCCGCTCACCCGCACCCGCCGTCCGTCGACCTGGATCTTGCCCGCCCCGTACAGCCGCACCGCCTCCGGCAGGAGCCGGTGCTCGATCCGGTGAAGACGCTCGGTCACCTCGGCGGCGGTGTCATCATACGAAACGGCCAGCGCCTCCTGCATGACGATCGGGCCGGTGTCGGCGGCGACGTGGGCGGCGTCGATCAGGTGCACGGTGACGCCGGTCAATTTCACGCCGTGGGCGACGGCGTCCTCGACCGCGTGGGCGCCCGGAAAGGCCGGGAGCAGCGCGGGATGGACGTTCAGGATCCGGCCCGACCAGCGCTCGACGAAGCCCGCCGAGAGGATGCGCATGTAGCCTGCGAGCACCACCAGGTCGGTGCCGTGCGCGGACAGGAAGGCGGTCGTCTCGTCCTCGTCGGCGGTCGTCAGGGAGGGGATCCCGGCCGCCGCGGCCCGCGCCCGGCCGGCCGCGTCCGCCCGGCTCGAGACGACGCAGCCGACGTCGATGTCGGGGGCGTCGATCAGCGCCTGCAAATTCGTGCCCCTCCCGGAGATGAGCACGCCGACCCTCAGCGGAAGCGCACCCCCGTCCCCTCCACCACCGTCCCGGCGAGGAAGCCCGGGCAGCCGCCGCGCTCGAGGGCGGAGAGCGCCGCCGGCGCCGAGTCGGTTTCGACGACCGCGGCATAGCCGAGTCCGAGGTTGAAGACCCGGCGCAGCTCGTCCTCCTCGACCCCGAGGGAGCCCAGCCAGCCGAACACGGCCGGGCGCTCGAACGACCCGAGGTCGATCTCGGCCCCGAGGCCGCCGGGGAACTGGCGGGCCAGGTTGCCGGGGATGCCGCCGCCGGTGATGTGGGCCATCGCCCGCACGTCGACGGTGCGGCACAGCTCCGCGACCGGACGGGCGTAGATCCGGGTCGGCTCGAGCAGCGCATCGGCCACGGTCGCCCCGCCCAGCCCCTCGGGAGCGTCCGCCGGGCCGAGACCCGCCCGCTCGAGCAGGCGGCGGACGAGCGAGAACCCGTTCGAGTGGGGGCCGCTCGACGGGAGGCCGATGATGGCGTCGCCCGCCCGGACGCGGCTGCCGGAGACGAGCTCGCGGCGCTCGGCCAGTGCCACGCAGAAGCCGGCCAGGTCGTACTCCTCCGGCTTCATCATGTCCGGGTGCTCCGCGGTCTCACCGCCGAGCAGGGCGCACCCCGCCTGGCGGCAGCCGTCGGCGATGCCCTCGACCAGCTCCGCCACCACGTCGACGTCGACGCGGCCGCAGGTGATCACGTCCATGAAGAACGCGGGCCGCGCCCCCGACGTGATCACGTCGTTCACGCTCATCGCCACGAGGTCGATTCCGAGCCCGGCGTGGCGGCCGGCGGCCCGCCCGAGCAGCACCTTCGTCCCGACCCCGTCGCAGCCCGCCGCGACCAGTGGGTCGCCCACCGACGGCGTGTACAGCCCGGCGAAGCCGCCGTGGCCGCCGAGCACCTGGCGGCCGTGGGTCGACGTGACGGCGGCCCGGATCCGCTCGACGACCTTGTCGCCGGCCTTCAGGCTCACCCCCGAGCCGGCGTAGGTGAGCGGCTCGTCGCTCTCGCTCACCGGATCTCCACCGGCACCGGCGCGGACTCGAAGCGCAGCTTCGCGAGGCGCATGTCGGCGGGGATCTCGGTCGGGTACTCGCCCGTCAGACACGCCCGGCAGAAGCCCTCAGCCGGCCCGGCGGTGGCCTCGAGGCCCTCCAGCGAAAGGTAGGCGAGCGAGGTCGCACCGAGCCGCCGGCGCACCTCCTCGATGGTGCGCCCGGCCGCGAGCAGCTCGTCCTGGTCGGCCATGTCGATCCCGTAGAAACAGGGCGAGATGATCGGCGGCGACGACACGCGCAGGTGCACCTCGCGGGCGCCCGCCTCGAACAGCATCTGCACCAGCTTGCGGGTCGTCGAGCCGCGCACGATCGAGTCGTCGACGACGACCACCCGGCGGCCCTCGAGCACCGAGCGCAGCGCGTTGAACTTGAGCTTCACGCCCCGTTCGCGCAGGGCCTGGTCGGGCTGGATGAACGTGCGGCCGACGTAGCGGTTCTTGACGAGCCCCTCGCCGAACGGGATGCCGCTGCGGCGGGCATAGCCGACCGCGGCCGGCGTCCCCGAGTCGGGCACGCCGATGACAACGTCGGCCTCGACCGGCGCCTCGTCGGCCAGCCGCTCGCCCATCCGCCGCCGCACCTCATGCAGGCCGTTGCCGCGCATGACCGAGTCGGGCCGGGCGAAGTAGATGTACTCGAACACGCACAGCGATCCCGACCGGTCGCCGAGGCTGCGGAAGCGGGCGCCGCGCTCGTCCACCACGACCATCTCGCCCGGCTCGAGGTCGCGCTCCAGCGTCGCCCCGATCAGGTCGAGCGCGCACGACTCGGACGCGAGCACCCAGGCGTCTCCGAGCCGGCCGACGACCAGGGGGCGGATGCCGTCCGGGTCGCGGAAGCCGGCCAGTCCGCGCTCGGTCATGACGACCGCCGCGAACGCGCCCTCGATCCGGGCCATCGCGTCGGCGACGGCCTCACCCAGGTCGGGCGACTCGTGCTCGGCGATCAGCGCCGCCATCACCTCGGTGTCGGAGGTCGAGCGCATCGGCACCCGCCGCGTCCGCAGCTGCTCGCGCAGCTCCGCGGTGTTCGTCAGGTTGCCGTTGTGGCCGAGGGCGATCGTGCCCCCGCCGGCGTGGCGGACGACCGGCTGGGCGTTCTGCCACACCGTCGACCCGGTGGTCGAGTACCGGGTGTGGCCGATCGCGATGTGGCCCTCGAGGCCGGACAGGCGCGCCTCGTCGAACACCTGGCTGACGAGGCCCATGTCCTTCATCGCGGTGATCCGCGCGCCGTCCGAGACGGCGATGCCGGCGCTCTCCTGGCCCCGGTGCTGCAGCGCGAAGAGGCCGAAGAAGGTCGAGCGGGCGACGTCGCGGTCGGGTCCGCCGGCCGGCGTATACATGCCGAAGACGCCGCACATCAGGCGCCGCCCTCCATGATCCGCGGCAGCGCGCCCTCGTACAGGTCGATCGCCTCGGCGAGCGCGATCCGGGCCGGGCCGACGGCGATCTCGCCGCCGCCCACCGTCCCGATCCGCTTCAGCGGCACCGGCCCGGACAGCTTGCGAAGGGCGGGCACGTCGGCCCGCCGGGCCGAGATCACGACCCGCCCGTCGCCTTCGCCGAAGAGGTCCGGCGCCTCCTCGACGCGGACGCCGATGCCGCCGGCCATCGCCGACTCGGCCACCGCCACGGCGAGGCCGCCGCCGCCGACGTCGTGGGCGCTGCGAAGCAGCTTGCGCCCGGCGGCCGCGGCCAGGAACGCGTGCAGCGCCCGCTCGGCCTCGAGGTCGGGCTCGGGGATGCGGCCGGCCGTCTCGCCGAGGACGACCTTCTGGTAGTCGGAGCCGTCGAGCGCGCTCGCGCCGACGCCGGCCAGGAGGACGACGTCGCCCTCCTCGCAGAAGGCGGCCCGCACCGCCAGCTCGGCGTGGTCGAGGACGCCGACCACGCCGACCACCGGCGTCGGCGGAATCGGGCGGCCGTCGTGCTCGTTGTAGAGCGAGACGTTGCCGGAGACCACCGGCAGGCCCAGGGCGCGGCAGGCGTCGGCCATCCCGCCGATCGCCTCGGCCAGCTCGTAGCCGACCTCGGCGTGCTCGGGGTTGGCGAAGTTCAGGCAGTTCGTGACCGCCGCCGGGCGGGCGCCGGTGCAGGCGACGTTGCGGGCGGCCTCGCACACCGCGCTCATCCCGCCGCGGCGGGGATCGAGCCAGGTGCGGCGGCCGTTCCCGTCGAGCGAGACGGCGATGGCGCGGTCGGACGGCGTGAGGCGGACGACGGCCGCGTCGCCGCCGGGGCGCACGACCGTGCCGGAGCCGACCAGCTGGTCGTACTGGCGGGTCACCCAGCGCCGGCTGGCGACGCCCGGCGCGGCCAGCAGCGCGCGCAGCGCCGCCTCGGGGGGCGTGCCCGGATCCTCGCCGGCGCCCGAGGGCAAGTCGACCAGGCGGGCCGGCCGCTCCCGCTCGACGTCGTAGCGGGGCGCGCGCTCGGTGAGCGTCTCGACCGGGATGTCGCCGACCAGCTCGCCGGAATGAAACGCGCGCAGGCGGCCGGTCTCGGTGACCTCGCCGATGACCGTCGCGTCGACCTCCCAGCGCCGGCAGACCGCCGCCATCGCCTCCCACGAGGCCGGCTCCACGATCGCCGCCATCCGCTCCTGCGACTCGGAGATCATGATCTCGAACGGCTCCATCCCCTCCTCGCGCACCGGCACGGCGGAGAGGTCGACGTCGAGGCCGACGCCGCCCGCGGAGGCCATCTCCGACGTCGACGAGGCCAGCCCGGCGGCGCCGAGATCCTGGAGCGAGACGATCAGACCCTGGTCGAGCAGCTCGAGGGTGCACTCGATCAGCTTCTTGCCGGTGAACGGGTCGCCGATCTGGACGCTCGGGCGCTTGGCCTCGGAGCCCTCCTCGAAGCCCTGCGACGCGAGCACGCTGGCGCCGCCGATGCCGTCGCGGCCGGTCTTCGACCCGTACAGGACGAGCAGGTTGCCCGGCCCGGCGGCGCCGGCGGACTGGAGCCGGTCGGCCGGGAGCACACCGATGCACATCGCATTCACGAGGCAGTTGTTCTCGTAGGCGGGCTCGAACTCGACCTCGCCGCCGACGTTCGCGACGCCGACGCAGTTGCCGTAGTGGCCGACGCCCTCGACAACGCGGGCGAAGAGGTGGCGCTGGCGCTCGGAGTCGAGCTCGCCGAAGCGGAGCGAATCGAGGATCGCGATCGGGCGGGCGCCCATCGCGAAGATGTCACGCAGGATCCCGCCGACGCCGGTGGCCGCGCCCTGGAACGGCTCGACGGCGGACGGGTGGTTGTGGCTCTCGACCTTGAGCGCCACGGCCAGGCCGTCGCCCACGTCGATCACCCCGGCGTTCTCGCCCGGCCCCTGCAGCACCCGCTCGCCCGTCGTCGGGAAGGCCGCCAGCAGGCGGCGGGAGTGCTTGTAGGCGCAGTGCTCGCTCCAGAGCAGCGAGAAGACCGCCAGCTCGAAGTCGTTCGGCGCCCGCTCGAGCAGCTCGGCGATGCGCTCGAACTCCGCGTCCGTCAGGCCCAGCGACCGGTGCAGCGACGGTGTCGACTCGATCGTGCTCACACCGACACCCTATGCCACCGCCTCGACGGCGACGGCCTGGTCGATGAGCCCCTGCAGCAGGATGCGCCCGTCGGCCGACCCGAGCAGCGGATCGACGGCATGCTCGGGATGGGGCATGAGCCCGGCCACGTTGCCCGCGGCGTTCGTGACGCAGGCGATCGACTCCACCGAGCCGTTCGGGTTGCGGACGTAGCGCAGCAGCACCTGGCCGGCGGCGTCGAGCTCCTCCAGCTGGCCGGGCGTGACGAAGTAGCAGCCGTCGTGGTGCTTCACGGGGATGTCGAGCGTGTCGCCGGCCACCGTCCCTGGCAGCCAGGCCGACTCGCGCTGGACGCGCAGGCCCACGTCCTGGAAGCGGAACTGGAGGTGCGCGTTCGGCCGCAGCACGCCGGGCAGGAGCCGGGCCTCGGTCAGCACCTGGAACCCGTTGCAGATGCCGAGCACCGGCCCGCCGGCCGCAGCGTGCTCGCGCACCGCCCCCATCGCCGGCGAGAGCGCGGCCAGCGCCCCCGGACGCAGGTAGTCGCCGTAGCTGAAGCCGCCCGGCACGATCACCGCCGCGGCGCCGCCGAGGTCGGAGTCGGCGTGCCAGACCCGCACGGGCCCGGCGCCCATGAGCTCGACCGCCCGCAGCGCGTCGCGGTCGTCGCACGACCCCGGGAAGGCGAGCACCGCGACGCGAACAGTCATACGACTGCGGGCTCCTGGACGGCGACGTCGAACTCCTCGATCAGCGGGTTCGAGAGCACCTGCTCGGCGATCCGGCCGGCGACCTTCATCGCCTCGCGCGCGTCGCCCACGTCCAGGTCGAGGTCGAACACCTTCCCCGCCCGGACGTCGGATACCGCGTAGCCGAGGCCCTGCAGCGAGCGCCGCACCGCCTCGCCCTGGGGGTCGAGGATGCCGGCGCGGGGCCGTACCGTGACCGTCACCTTCACGAGCCGCTCCCCGTCTCGTCGAGGTAGGTCTGGAACGGCTCGCCGGTGAGGCGCTCGTAGGCCTCGACGTAGCGGGCGCGGGTGCCCTCGACGACGTTCGCCGGGATCTCTGGGCCCGGAGGGGTCTTGTCCCAGTCGAGCGTCTCGAGCCAGTCGCGCACGTACTGCTTGTCGTAGGAGGGCGGCGAGCCGCCCGGCGCGTACTCGTCGACCGGCCAGAACCGGGACGAGTCGGGCGTCAGCACCTCGTCGCCGATGACGATCCGGTCCTGCTCGTCGACGCCGAACTCGAACTTCGTGTCGGCGATGATGATGCCGCGCTCGAGCGCGTAGTCGGCGGCCGTGCGGTAGAGCTCGATCGAGATCCGCTCGATCTCGTCGAAGCGCTCCTCGCCGACCAGGGCGATGCCGCCGGCGCGATCGATGTTCGTGTCGTGGCCCTCGGTCGCCTTCGTGGACGGCGTGAACAGGGGCTCGGGCAGCTTGTCGGCCTCGCGCAGGCCGGTCGGGAGGGCGTGGCCGCACACCGACCCGGTGGCGCGATAGTCCTTCCAGCCCGAGCCGACCAGGTAGCCGCGCACGACGCACTCGATCGGCAGCATCTGCAGGCGCTTGGCGAGCATCGTCCGGCCGGCCAGGTCGGGGGCGCCCCGCGCCTCCTCGGGGAAATCCGCCACGCTCACGCTCAGCATGTGGTTGCGCACGAGCCCGCGGGTGCGCTCGAACCAGAACCGCGAGAGCCCGGTCAGCACCCGGCCCTTGTCCGGGATGGCCGTCGGCAGCACGACGTCGAACGCCGAGATGCGGTCGGACGCGACGAGCAGCAGGCGGTCTCCGAAGCCGTAGAGCTCGCGGACCTTCCCGGAGGCCTCGTGCAGCTGGGACAGGGTGTCAGGCATGGGCCACCTCCGGGCGGCGTAGGGTGCGGTCGAAGATCTCGTCCACGTGGACGAGGAGGGCGTCGAGGTCGAAGATCGCGTCGAGCTCGGCGGCATCGAGGACGCCGGCCACCTCGGGGTCGGCCTCGAGCAGCCCGCGCAGCGGCACCTCGCGGTCCCAGGCCGCCATGGCGTTGCGCTGGACGATCTCGTAGGCGCGCTCGCGGCTGATGCCCGCCTCGACCATGCGCAGGAGGGCCCGGCCGGAGAAGACGAGGCCGTGCGATGCCTCGAGGTTTCGCAGCATCCGCTCCGGGTCGACGGCGAGGCCCTCGATCAGCCAGCGCGAGCGGTCGAGCATGTAGTCGAGCGCGATCGTCGAGTCGGGCAGAACGACACGCTCGGCGGACGAGTGGGAGATGTCGCGCTCGTGCCAGAGGGCGACGTCCTCGAGGCCGACGCCCGCGTTCGCGCGCAGCACCCGGGCGAGGCCGGTGATGCGCTCGCAGACGATCGGGTTGCGCTTGTGCGGCATCGCCGAGGAGCCCTTCTGGCCGGCGGCGAACGGCTCGAGCGCCTCGCGCACCTCCGTCCGCTGGAGGTGGCGCACCTCGACGGCGAACCGCTCGAGCGACGCGCCCGCCCCGGCGATCGCCGAGAGCAGCGCGGCGTGGCGGTCGCGCGGCACCACCTGGGTGGCGACGTCCTCGCGCTCGAGGCCGAGCTCCGCAAGCGCCAGTGCCTCCATGCGCGGGTCGGAGTTGGCGTATGCGCCCACGGCGCCGGAAAGCTTTCCAACCCGGACGCCGGCGAAGGCGGTCGCGAGCCGCTCGCGCTGGCGGCGCATCTCGGTCACCCAGCCGAGCAGCTTGAGCCCGAACGTGGTCGGCTCGGCGTGGACGCCGTGGGTGCGGCCGATCACCGGCGTGTGGCGGAACTCCTCCGCGCGGACGGCGGCGGCCTGCTCGACCGCCTCGACGCCGGCCAGCAGGAGCTCGCCCGCGTCGCGCAGCTGCAGCGCGAGGGCGGTGTCGACGACGTCGGACGACGTCAGCCCGTAGTGGAACCAGCGGCTCTGCTCGCCGACGAGCTCGGCCACCGACTCGGTGAAGGCGAGCACGTCGTGGTGGGTACGGCCCTCGATCTCCGAGATCCGGGCGACATCGACGCGGGCCCTCGCGCGGACGGCCTCGACGGCTTCGAGCGGGACGACGCCCAGCTCGGCCCAGGCGGCCATCGCTGCGATCTCCACGTCCAGCCACCGCTGGAACTTGCGCTCGTCCGACCACACGGCGCCGATGGCGGGGCGGGTATAGCGAGAGATCAAGCCGGAGTCGCTACCTTCGGTCGGAGAGGGCGGCCGAGGTCAGTCTACAGGAGGGTGTGGCGGTCACCCGCCGGGTCGCACCCCCGGACCGGGTGGGCCGGGCAGCGGAACTTCACCCGATTGAGGGGCTTCCTGGTTTACGGGTTATCTCGTACCATCGACTGACCCCCGTCCACGGTTAAAAGCCGAGGTAACCGCATGTTTCGCCTATTCCGCGCCGGGCTCCCGGCCCTCCTGATCCTTGCTGCGCTCTCCGCCGTCCCGGCGGCCGAGGCGACCGACGCGGCCCAGTCCGTCGTCGTCTCCGCGACGCCCGCCAAGTTCACACCGAACATCCAGGACGGCCAGGTCAATGCCGTCGCCCAGGCCGGCAACCTGATGGTCGTCGGCGGCACCTTCACGGGCGTCAAGGGGAAGAACGACACGACCGTCACGACGGTGCACGAGATCGTGGCCTTCGACTCGCAGACCGGCGCGATCGATACGAGCTTCATGCCCGACATCGAGGGCGGCGAGGTCAGCACGATCTCGGTCGCTCCGGGCGGCCAGGCCGTGTTCGTCGGGGGCGAGTTCTCGACCGTGAACGGGGTGGCGGCGAAGCGCATCGTCAAGCTGAACCTGGCCGACGGCTCGATCGACACGAGCTGGAAGGGCGTGGTGTCGGTGGGGAGCTGGGTCGAGGACTCGCAGGTGCTCGGCAACGACCTGTACATCGGCGGGGCCTTCTCGTCGATCGACGGCGTCGCCCGCGGCCGGCTCGCGGCCCTCGACGTGAATACGGGCGCGCTCGACCCGAACGTCAACGTGAACTTCGCCACGAAGCGCGCGGGCACCCTGCGCGTGGCCCACTTCGACATCTCGCCCGACGGCACCAAGCTCGTCGCCACCGGCACGTTTCTGACGGCCGACGGGCTCGACCGCGCCCAGATCGCCGTCCTCGACCTGACCACGACGCCCGTGTCCGTCTCGAGCTGGCAGACGAACTCGTTCAAGCCGGCCTGCTCGAGCCACTTCGACACGTACATCCGCGACGTCAAGTGGGCGCCCGACGGCAGCTACTTCATCGTCGGCGACACCGGCGCCTACTTCGGCGGCCCGGGCGCAGGGGTGCTGTGCGACTCGGTCTCGCGCTGGGAGGGCAACACGAGCGGCCCCGGCCAGCTGCCCACCTGGGCGGACTACAGCGGCGGCGACAGCATCACGCAGGTCGCCGTCACCGGCACCGCCGTCTACGCGGGCGGCCACCAGCGCTGGGAGAACAATCCGCTGGCGGGCGACTCCGCCGGCCCGGGCGCCGTACCCCGCATGGGCATCGCCGCCCTCGACCCGGTGAACGGCATGCCGTTCTCGTGGAACCCCGGCCGCAACCCGCGCGGCTCCGGCGTGTGGGCGCTGCTCGCCACCCAGGACGGCCTGTGGGTCGGGAGCGACACGGCCTACATCGACGGCCTCATCCGCAACCGCATCGCGCTCATGCCGCAGGCCGGGGGCGAGTCCATCCCGACCTGGAACATCGGCACGCTCCCCGGCGACCTGTGGACGCTCGGCGTCGGCACCAACCCGACCCACCGCAGCTTCACCGGGACGTCCGCCGGGACGCAGACGACCCTGTCCGGCACCGGCATCGACTTCTCGCAGGTGCGCGGGGCGTTCATGATCGGATCGACGCTCTACACGGGTCAGAGCAACGGCACGTTCCTCGCCCGCACGTTCGACGGCACCACCTTCGGCGCCGCCACGACGGTGAATCTGTACGGGCTGACGTCGGCGCAGTTCCCGATCGCCAACCTGACCGGGATGTTCTTCGACCCGACGACGGAGCGGCTGTACTACACCGTCTCCGGCGACACGCACATGTACTACCGCTACTTCGAGCCCGAGGACAACATCGTCGGGACGCAGACGTTCACGATCTCCGGCAACGGCGACGGCCTCACCTGGAACACCGCGTCCCAGATGACCATGGCCAACGGCAAGATCTACTACGTCCTCACCACGGGAGTCGGCGGAAACCAGCAGCAGAACCTGTGGTCGATCAACTTCGCCGGCGGCAAGCCCGTTCCGGGCACCCAGGTGCTCGTCAGCGGCCCGGCCAAGGGCGACGGCCAGACGTGGGCCGGGCGCGGCATGTTCGTCCTGTCGAGCTAGCGGCCCAGCGCATCCTCGCCGGCGGAGGTATCACGGACTCCGCCGGCGGCGGCGCGCCTGGGGCCGAGGCAGTGGACGCTGCTCGTCGAGAACGAGGAGCGCCGCCTGCGGCCCTCGGGACTTCTGCCACTGTTCCCCGTGGACCGAGCACGGGTTCGCGGAGACCTCGGATTGGAGACGGGCCTACGCGACGGTCGAGCCGTTCCGGCGGGAACGGCCGCCAGGCTGGGCTCGCCTGCCGTGGACGTAACTAGAACTCGGCAGGGGGTGGGGCGCCCTGGGCGAGAATTTTGGCCGCGAAGATGGCGGCGTTGCGGGCGCCGTTGATCGCCATGCAGGCGACGGGGACGCCCGGGGGCATCTGGACGATCGAGAGCAGCGAATCCATCCCGCCCAGGTCGGACGTCCTGATGGGCACGCCGATCACGGGCAGCTCGGTGTAGGCCGCGACGACGCCCGGGAGGGCGGCGGCCTTGCCCGCGCCGGCGATGATCACCCGCACGCCGCGCAGGGCGGCGGTCGACGAGTACTCGGCGACGCCGCGGGGATCGCGGTGGGCCGAGAGGGCCTGCATCTCGAACGAGATGCCGCGCTCCTCGAGCTCCTTCGCGGCGGCCTCCATGACCTCACGGTCGGATTCCGAGCCCATGAGGATGCCGACCTGGGGGCCGGTGGACTCGAGCTCCGCCCACAGGTGCTTGACCTCGGGCGCGGGAGTGGGTTGCTCAGGCATGTACGTGCTCCGCGTTCTGCGCGGCGAGGCCGATGTCGCTGCGATGGTGGGCCCCCGCGATCCGGATCGCGTCGACGCCGAGATAGGCGCGCCGGCGGGCGGTATGGAAGTCAGGCCCGACGGCCGTCACGTTGAGTACGCGCCCGCCGGAGGTCTGGACGCCGTCGCCGCGCGTCGCGGTGCCGGCGTGGAAGACGGTCACGCCCTCGATCTCCTCCGCGTCGTCGATCCCGGAGATCAGGTCGCCCACCTCGGGGGAGTCCGGATACCCCCGCGAGGCCAGGACGACGCTGACGCACGCCGGCTCGACCGTCTCGATCTCGCACCCGGCGAGGCTGCCGGCCGCCGAGCGGGCCAGCAGGGCCAGCAGGTCGCCTCCGGTGCGCGGCAGGATCGCCTGCGTCTCGGGGTCGCCGAAGCGGGCGTTGAACTCGATCACCTTGGGGCCGTCGGCGGTCAGGATCAGGCCGGCGTAGAGACAGCCGCGGTAGGGCGCCCCGCGCCGGGCGAGTTCGTTGACCACGGGCCGGTGCACGCGCGCAAGGATGTCGGCGACCATGTCGGAATCGATCCCGGGAACGGGCGAGATCGAGCCCATGCCGCCGGTGTTTGGGCCGGCGTCGCCGTCGCCCACGCGCTTGTAGTCGCGGGCGGGCGCGAGCGGGACGACGTTCTCGCCGTCGCACAGCGCGAGCAGCGAGAGCTCCTCGCCCTCGAGCCGCTCCTCGATCAGCACCCGCCGGCCGGACGCGCCGAAACGGCCGTCGACGAGCGCCGCCGCCACGGCGGCGTGGGCCTCGGTCGTGGACGAGCAGACCACGACGCCCTTGCCCGCGGCGAGGCCGTCGGCCTTGACGACGACGTCGCCGTCGGCCTCGGCGATCGCGGCGTGCGCCGCCGACACCGTGTCGCAGATCGTGAAGCGCGCGGTGGGCACGCCCGCCGCGTCCATCACGCTCTTGGCAAACGCCTTCGAGCCCTCCATCTGGGCGGCGGCGGCGGACGGCCCGAACACGCCGATGCCTGCGTCGGCCAGCCGGTTCGCGAGGCCGGCGACGAGCGGCGCCTCCGGCCCGACGACCACGAGGTCGACGGCCAGCTCCTGCGCCAGCCGGGTCAGGCCCTCGAGGTCGGAGACGGGCACGTCGTGGCAGCGCGCCAGCGTGGCGATGCCGGGGTTTCCGGGCGCGGCGTCGAGCCGCTCGAGCAGCGGGGAGCGGGCCAGCGCCCAGGCCAGGGCGTGCTCGCGACCGCCGGATCCCACCAGGAGCACTCGCATCGCGGCGAGTCTACATTGCCCGTCCGGTCAGGTCAGCCCTGGTCGAGCGGGACCAGGTAGACCGGCACGCGCGCCCGGCGCGCGACCCGGTGGGGCTCCTGCGACCAGATGAAGTCGGACAGGAGCCCGCGGTGGCGGTCGGCGCCCATGACGATCGCGTCGGCCCCGAACCGGTGCGACTCCTCCACGATCCGCTTCGCGGCGCGTCGGGTGCCGATCACGTGCCCGGACGCGTCGAAGCCGGCCTTCTCGAGCGCATCGCGGGCCTCGCGCACGAGCAGGCGCTGGGCGTCCCACTCGTGCCGGGTCGGGTTGAGCCCCGGGTTGGGGAAGCCGAGCGATGTCCCCCACACGCGCGCGATCGCGACGACGAGCACCTTCGCGCCGGCGGGCCGGGCCAGCTCGAAGGCCTTCTGCAGGACCGGCCAGGCGATCGGGCGGCCCTCCGACGCGACCACCAGCCGCTCGATGTGCAGGGTCGCCGGATCGGGTGGGGGCGATGCCCGTCGGAACACCGCTCCCACCCGAGAACCTGCGATCAGTCGCCCGCGGCCATCTGCGAAGCCTCGGGCGGAGCCTCCTTCGCGTGCTTGGGATCCTCCACCTTGACCCGGTACCAGTAGAGGGGCAGGTAGGACAGCAGGATCGCCCAGCCGATGAAGAAGTAGACGCGCGTGTCAGCGCCGCCCAGAGCTGCGTTCGGGAGGCTCGTGTAGACGAGGCCGCCGAAGCTCCAGATGATGAAGTAGCCGATGGCCATCGCCAGCGCGATGTACTTGAAGAACTCCGGCAGCCGCACCGGGCGGCGCATGTCGGGCCGGTACGTGCGCAGCAGGTAGTAGCCGACCAGAACCGGAATGAACGAGGCCAGGTAGCCGACGTTCGAGAGCGAGTAGATCT
This sequence comes from Gaiellales bacterium, assembly GCA_036273515.1. Taxonomy (GTDB): domain Bacteria; phylum Actinomycetota; class Thermoleophilia; order Gaiellales; family JAICJC01; genus JAICJC01. The sequence goes on along the minus strand of DASUHM010000072.1, from coordinate 10,510 downwards.
CGACCGCGCCGCCGGTGAAGATGAGCAGGATCGAGCAGATGACGTTGAAGCCCATCGAGAAGCCGGGCACGCCGTGCCGGTTGACGCTCGAGAAGATGCGCGGGAACTCACCGTCGATCGACATCTGGTGCAGCGCCCGGGCGGAGCCCATGATCGCGTTCAGCACCGAGAGCGAGAGCGCGATGATGAGCATGATCGAGATCGTCCAGTCGAGCCAACTCGCCCCCGTTCCGAACACCTCCGTCGCGAACGTCGAGAAGATCGTCTTCGGGTCCGCCTGGAGCGGGTCGCTCAGCTTGGTCGCTCCCAGCACGACCACGAACGCGACCGGGATCATCGTGTAGATGAAGAGGCCGTAGAGGCCCTCGAGGTTCATCGCGATCTTGGCGTCGCGCTCGGGATCGCGGCACTCGCCGATGTAGCAGGCCGCGGCCTCCATCGCGATCACGTTCCAGGTGAGCAGGAACGAGAAGGCGATGTAGACGACGAGCCAGTTGTGGCCGAACGCCGACGAGAAGAAGCTCGAGCCGTCGAGATGCTCGAAGCCGGACAGATTGCCCCAGTTCGCCGCCGACGGGTGCAGGAACGGCATCAGCGCGAGCAGCGTCAGCGGGATCATGGACAGGAGCCCGAGCACGGTGGCGAACATGGCGCCCAGCCGGATCCCCAGCCACGCCGGAATGAAGACGAGCAGGATGCCGACGATCGAGATGACGATCGTCCAGTACGCGATCGGGGTGTGGATCGGCGTGAACCCCTTGGTCGAGAGGCCGAACTTGTCCACGATGTAGAACGACGCCAGGATCATGTTCAGCGGCGCGACCGGGAACCAGCCCAGCCAGTAGGCCCACGACGTGAACCCGTTCACGTGCTTGGCGAACCTCGGCCACTTGTCCTTGTACGCCACGTAGGCGTACGTGGGGGAGCCGCCCGTCCGCTCCGGCATCATGGCCGAGAGCTCGGCCAGGAGCAGGCACAGCAGGTAGCCGGTGATCGTGATCACGATCATCACGGGGATCGCCGACGCCCCGAGCGATGTCACCATCACCGGCGCGATGCCGGTCACCAGGATGGTTCCCGCCAGGCCGATGACGAAGGCCCCCCACCAGTTCGTCTCCCGACTCAGGCCACCGCCCTCATAGTCAGGAGCGCCGCTATCGACCGCCATGAGACCTCCTTGGGAACGGGATATTCGGGCCTAGTGAAGCATGTCACTCGGTCGGAGTAAAGGTCTGGACCAGAAAGTGTCGGCCGCTACATGCCGAGGGGCACGAACCGGGCGAGCACATGCTGCGCGTCGGCCACCTCGCGGAGGGCGCTGCGCAGCTGTCCGCGGGCCAGCGGAGCGAGGTCGGACGGGGCGATCCGGTTGGTCGGCTCGAGGCCGGCTTCGACCTCGGAAACCTGATGCTCGAGCCGTATGCGGGTGACCAGCTCGAAGCCCTCCTCGAGCGCCGCGGCCCGGTCGGGCTCGATCGCCCCGGCCTGCGCCGCGGCCCGCAGCCGGGCGACGGTGCCCGACACGGTGACGCCCGAGCGGAGGGCGTGGAAGCGGGCCAGGTTGGCGATCGGGACGACCCCGCCGCGCTTCACGTCGATGCGGCCGTCGTCGCCGAGCTGGAGCTTGCCGCGGAAGCCGAGCGGCGGCTCCCAGTCGGTGGCGGTGCGGGCCAGTCGGCGCAGGAAGTCCGGGTAGGACGGCGCCTGGCGCTCGATCTCGACCAGCGGTCGCACGATCTGCAGGCCGCCGCAGACGTGGCGGAAGTCGAACGCGACCGCCGCGCGGACCAGGTGGGAGCGGTCAGGCTGCTCGAGGCAGTCGCGGAAGACCCGCTTCCAGTCTGCCTCCGACATGCGCCACTGGCGGTTGCGCGCCAGCACCTCGGCGTTGTCCGCGCCGAAGCCGCACCGGGCCAGGCCCTCGTTCACGTCGGCTGCGAGCGCGGCGTAGTGGTCGTCGTCCGCCCCGTCGGCGTAGGCGAGCGCGTTGTCCTGGTCGGAGGCGAGCGTCGCCTCGCGGCGGGCGGTCGAGCCAAGCGCCATCCACGCCCATGCCGACGGCGTCGGGCCGAGCCGCTCGGCGGCGAGGTCGAGCAGGCGCACCGTGGCGGTGTCGGACTGGAGCGCGACGACCCGCCCCAGGTCGGCGGCGACGACGCCGGCCCGGATCAGCGCGACCACCATCTGGGGCAGGTGGGACGCGGCCTCGACCACCTCGTCGACGCTGGTCGCGTGGGCGATCGAGCGGCGCAGGGCGAACGGCGTGCGGCTCTCGAGATACATCAGGTCGGTGGCCGTGACGACCCCGACCGGCGAGCCGTCGGCGGCGACCACTGGGGCGTGGTGGATGCCCAGGTCGAGCATGTCGAGCATCGCGTCGACGGCCATCCGCTCCGGCGGGAAGGTCAGCGCGGGCGCGGTCATGAGTTCGGCGACCGGCGTCGAGGGCGGCCGGCCGCGGGCGAGCAGCTTGGCCCGCAGGTCGGAGTCGGTGACGATGCCGAAGCCGCCGTCGTCCAGGCGGACGAGGACGCACGACACGTCGGCCTCCGCCATCAGCCGGGCCGCTTCGCCGGCCTCGGCCGCGGGCGTGCACTCGACCGCCGGCCGGTGCACGAGCGCGCCCAGATGGGCGGTGCGCTGATCGGCCTGGGCATGGGCGACCTCGCCCGTGCGGACCAGCCGCTCCCGCAGCGAGCTGGCGACGAACTCGACGCCGGAGGGGCTGCCGAGCAGGCGCCGGGCGAGGGCGGCGTCGAGCAGCAGGCACACCGTCTGCTCGCGGGCGCGCACGTCGAAGGCCGGCGCCATGCCGGAGAGCAGCGACGGGTGGCCGAACAGCTCGCCCGGCTCGAGGACGTCGATCACGTCCTCCTCGTGGACGAGCTCGACGGTGCCCGAGCGGATCACGTACAGGTGGCGGGCGGGGGTGCCGTCCTCGACCAGGACGAGCTCGCCCGGCGCGTACCCGCGCTCGACGATCGCGGCCTCTGCCTCCGCGAGCTCCTCCTCGGGGACGGCATCGAACGGCGCGAACCGGCGCAGGAATGCGGCGGCCCCCTCAGTGACCATCGGCAGATGGTAGAGCCTTCGCCGGCCCGGGGTCAGACCCCGAACGCCCGCCGTTGCATTTTCGTTGCACTTCCGTTCGGGGTCTGACCCCGGGTTAGGCCGGGAAGACGCGCACCAGTCGGTCGGAGCTCGAGTCGAACACCCAGGCGGCGCGGCCGTCCGTGACGATGGCGGTCGGGCGGCCGCCGACCACGACCCGGTTGCCGGCGGCGAGGCCGGTGGCGCCGTCCAGCAGGCGCACGGCCCCCAGCCCCCGCGCACGCGTGCGGGTGATCACCCAGATGCCGCCGCTGCCCGCCGCGATCGTCCCGCCGGGGACGGATGCGATCGTCGTCGTGCCGAGGACGCGGTCGGTCGACGCGCTGATGCGCAGCACACGGCCGCGCTCGTACACCCACACGAAGCCGTTGTAGACGGTGATCTGGGTCGGCGCCCGCACCGGCGAGCGCGGCAGGGCCACGCCACCGGCCCGCTGGATCGCCCCCTTCGCGACCGAGAAGCGCAGGATCGACTGGTCGACGCCGTCGGTCACCCACGCCGAGTCGGTCGCGACCGTCAGCGCGCTCGGCGAGGGGCCGACCGGCGCCGCGGCCGTGATCTTGCCCTCGATCGGATCCACCCGCACCAGGCGTCCGCCCCCCGTCATCGTGACGGTCGTCCAGACCGCGCCGCCCGCGTCCTGGATCGCCGTGGCCCGGCCGGGCAGCGGCCCAGCGGACGTGACCTGACCCGTGTCGGGATCGACGCGCCACAGGCGCGGGCCCGCCGCCAGCCAGACGCCGTCGGGGCCGACCGCGAGCAGGTAGGGCTGCCCGGCCGGCGGCAGCGGCACCGGCGTGCCCACCCGCCGGCCGGTGGTCGAGTCGACCTTGACGAGCGAGCCGACCAGGCCCGGTCCTGGATAGACGGCGCACCACAGGGTGCCGGCGTCGTAGGCGATCGCTGCCGGGCCGCCGAGGTGGACGCCGGGCTCGGCCGGGCGCTGGTCGTGCGTCTGCGGCGGCGCGGTCGGCGGGGCGACCGGGCCGACCTGCACCGTGCGGCCGCCGTCCTCGATGTGCAGGCCGGCCCCGGATCCGCACCCCGCGCATGCGGCCGCAACCCCCGCGAGCGCGACCCATCGCCTCACGAGACCGGCTCCGCGGTCGGCGCGCGGTCGCTCAGCTCGACCGTCACCTCGGCCCCGCCCTCCGGCCGGTTCGCGACCCGCAGGGAGCCGCCGAGCACGCGCGCCTGGGCGGCGGCGATGGAGAGGCCGAGGCCGATGCCATGGCCGCGGGCGGTGTCGCCGGTGGCAAACCGCTCGGTCGCGCGCGCGAGCATTTCGGGTGCGAAGCCCGGGCCGGAATCGGACACGACGATCGTCCGCCCCCGCACCGCCACGACGACCGGCGGCCCGCCGTGGCGGGCGCTGTTGTCGAGCAGGTTGTCGATGATCCGCTCGAGCCGACGGGGGTCGGTGAAGACCCGGGCCGGCTCGGAGGCGTCGGCGACGACGCCGGGGCGGCGCTCGACCAGGCTGCGCACGAACGCGTCGACGTCGACCCAGCGCAGGTCTGCGGTGACCGCGCCGTTCTCGAGCCGCGAGATCTCGAGCAGGTCCTCGACCAGGGTGTGCAGGCGCGACACCCGCTCCCGCACGACGGCCCCGACCTGGTCGGGCTCGAGCAGGCTCGCCGCCGCCACCAGGCCCGTCACAGGCGTGCGCAGGTCGTGGGCGACGTTCGCGACGAACCGCTGCTCGTGCTCGATCCGCTGCTGCAGCGAGTCGGCCATCCGGTCCATGGCCGCCCCGAGCGCCGCCACCTCGTCGCTGCCGCGCGCGTTCACGCGGGCCGAGAGCGACCCGGCCGTCACCCGCTCGGCCGCCGCCGCCGCCACCCGCAGGCGGCGCGACAGCCGCCAGGCCAGGGCCGCACCGAGCAGCGCACCGCCGGCGGCGCCGGCCAGGCCGACCTCGATCAGCGTCCGGCGCAGGTCGGCGATCGTCGCCTGGTCGGCGGCGAATGAGATCCGCACGTAGACGCCCCGCGGCGCGCGGTCCGACGGCACCCCCGCCCAGATGTACGGATGCCCCTGCACGGGGCCCTTGAACGTCGCGACGACGTGGCGGCCGGCGACCACGGCTCGCAGCTGCGGCGGGACGCCGTGCCCGGGGCCGACCACCGACCCGGGCGAGAGCACGTCGTAGCGGTTGTAGAACGACGCCGCATCGCGAGCCGAGGAGACCGCCTTCGCCCGGGCCCGGTCGAGCAGGTCCTGCTGGGTGAGCTGGTACACCACCAGGCCGACGGCGGCCGCCACGAGCCCCGCCAGGAGCGCGAACGACAGCGCCAGCCGGACGCGCAGGCTCATCCCGGTCGCACCAGCTTGTACCCCGCTCCCCGGACGGTCTCGATGGCGTCGGCGCCGATCTTGCCCCGCAGCCTGCGCACGTGCATGTCGACGAGGCGGGTGTCGCCCGACCAGACGTAGCCCCACACGTTCTCGAGCAGCTGCTCGCGCGTCAGCACGATGCCGACGTTCTCCGCCAGCTCGAGCAGGAGCCGGTACTCGGTGGGCGTCAGCGAGAGCACGAGGCCGTCGCGGGTCACCACCATCCCCTTGGGATCGATCTCGAGGTCGCCGAAGCGCAGCCTGCCGCCGTCGGCAAGGCGGGTGGCGCGGCGCAGGACGGCGCGCAGGCGGGCCGCCAGGATCGGCGGCTCGAAGGGCTTCGTCACGTAGTCGTCGGCCCCCGCCTCGAGGCCGAGGACGACGTCGATCGGATCGGTGCGGGCCGACAGCATCACGATGGGCACGACGCTGCGGGCGCGGATGCGGCGGCAGACCGTGACGCCGTCCATGCCGGGCAGCATCACGTCGAGCAGCACCACGTCGGGGATCCCGCGATCGAACGCGTCGAGCCCGGCCTGGCCGTCGCCCGCCGTCTCGACGACGAAGCCGTCGCGCTCGAGCGTCATCCGCGTCATCTCGCGGATGGTGGGATCGTCCTCGACGAGCAGCACGCGGTTCACGGATTAATCATGGCCCGTGCACCGGCGGCTGTCACGCCGGTGGCGACGCCGTTACCGAGCCGATACCGAGCCGCTCAATCCCAGACTCGGATAGCGGCAATTCTGAGCGTCGGAGTGCGTATGCGCCGGATCCGGCGGCACCGCCTCATAATCGAGGATGTGCATGGCCGCTGAGTTAGCCGGCATGCTGGATCGCCTTGGGCGTGTGGCTGTTGTAGAGATCGACGACCTGGCTGGCGACGCCGCGCCACGAGTAGTTCTCGCGAGCGTGGCGGTTCGCGTTGATGCCGTACTGCGTGCGTCGGGCTGGATCGTCGATGGCAGCGACCATTGCGCCGGCGAGGGCCTCTTCGTCATCCGGTGGTACAAGCCACCCATCGGGCTCGGTCGGGGTGGTGTTGATGAAGCTGGGCGGGCCCCCGCTCAGTGTGCCGATCACGGGCAGCGCGCACGCCATCGCCTCGAGGTAGACGAGGCCGAAAGGCTCGTTGGTCGATGGTGCGACGAAACAATCGGCACAGCTGAGCCCAAGCGGGAGTTGGTCGTGGTCCCGCCACCCGTCGAAGAACACCCCGTCGATCCGTTCGCGTGTGACGACGGTATGGGCGTGCTCGCCCTCCCACTCACCCGGGAAACCGCCCCAGATAACCAGCGGCGCGGGTACCGACATCCGCTCGCGCGCGCGAGCGTAGGCACGAACGAGAAGCGGCACGCGTTTGAAGGCGAGGAAGCGGCCGACATACATGAGAACCGGCCGCGGCTCGCCGGTCGAGGCATCGAAGAACGCGTCGAGCACCTCCGCCTCGGTGTAACGGATGCTGCCCGGCTTGGAGGTCGCTTCGTCCCAGCCCTGAGGGTCGTTCACGAGCCAACGCAGCCAGTGTGCTTGCCGCTCCTCGGCGCTTGGCCGGTACGGCATGAAGCGGTTCGTGTCCACACCGTTTGGGACAAAATGAACCGTCTCTCGGTCGATCCCGAGGAGCCGCACCGCCTCGTCCCGATCATGTGGGGAGATCGCGATCGTCGCGGCCGCGCGACGCGCCGAAGCGCGCATTCGAGCCACCCACCAGTCGGCGTACGGCCCGGCAATCTCGGGCTCCGAGCGCGAGATCGCATCCAGCATCTTCAACTCTGTGCCGTGCAGATGCGTCACGACCGGAACCTCGGGGAACGCCAGCCGAACGGCATCATGGACGGGCGTCAGGTGATGGAGGTGCAGCACCCCGGCTCGCGTCATGGCGTCGGACTGAGCGAGCAGAGCCGCCCACGCCAGTGCCATTCGCTCACCCTGGGCCGGCGACACCCACGGAAACGCGCGATCTGGCACTTCGGCGCGCGCCTCATACGATGGATGCATCGGAAACGGCGCATCCATCGGATCCTCGCCCCGAGCCCACCGCGCCACTGCGTGGTCATACCGTGCCGGCACGACGTCGACGCCAAACATCGACTCGGCGTTGCCGAGGACCCCGACCGCGCCGAGCGATCCGCACGCCACCGTGACCCGCCAGCCTAGGGCCCGAAGTGCACGCGACAGATACCCAGCCACCCGCACCGAGCCCCCCCGCGGATAGAAGAACAGGCCCATTCCCACCGAATCCTGGTCGCCTACCAAGAGAACACACTCACATGAAGAGCCGTGGCAGGCGACGGATCGCCTCACTCCGCTTGCCGCGCGGTGCCGCCTTCAGCCCTCGCACCTTCCGACGAACGTCCTCTTCCACTCGCCGGACGAACTCGGGGGTCCCGCCCGGAAGCTCAATCTCGAGGCGTCGTTCAACTGATCCGTCGGGGTAGGTGACGATATCAAGCGCCACTACGGCCCGATGCCCTACGGAGTCGGCAAACACATGCTCCTCCCTGAGTGTGGCCACCTGGAGAACGGGACGAATCTCGCGCGCGGTGAGCGCAGCAGCCTTCCGCCACGGCAGGCTTTCATGCGGTCGAACGTCCCTCGTCAGCTCTTCCTCGAACTCGAGTCGGATATTGAGCGCGCCCTTGTGACCGCCCCGCGTCTTCTGCTTCAGCGTGACCCAACGCCGCCCCGAGGACCCGGTGCGCAGCCTGAGATTCGCACCGGCCGACCGCAGTCTGAGCGTCCCCGTGTCGAGGTACACGTCGCTATGAAGGCGCGAGTCACCGCGCTTGACGAGCTCCAAGCCGCCGGGCCGGAGCCGCCGAAGGTCTCCCGAATAGGGCAACGGCGCGTCGACAATGAAACGCAGCTCGACCTCGACCGGTTCGGCGCGCGGATCGCCCGGCTCGCTGGCGGAGGCACGACGCGGAGCCATCACTGCAGCGGCGGGAGATTCTGTCCGGTGAGCGACTTACCGATCGGTGCCGCGGCGCGCTTCTGAAGGAACTGCCAGAAGCCCCTCAAGTCGGTGGGGAGCGATTCCCCCGGTCCGGTATTCGTCGAGCTCGCGGCGACGAGGGTGTTGTAGTGATCGGGCTGAGGAGTTGGATTGTCGCGCATGTGCGTCCAGACCATCAGCGTCAACGGCTGGTGATGGAAGCAGGCGCGGTAGCCGCCCAGATGGCCCGGCGCGGGCGGGTTCTCGCTCGGGTGCCGCCATGTCACCGGGCCCCCGGCCCACACACCGTTCACATGGCACGCGCTAGGTGCCGTGTGCCACTGGCCGGTGGTGCTCCAGCCCTGGAGCACGGTGTTGAAGACGGATGTCAGGGTCTTCGTATCCGGGTACAGGTAGACCGCGTATTCGACGGATGGGTATCCGACGTTCGCGGCCGTGCACTTCACCCCCTCGACGGCCGTCGCTCCGATCGTCGCCGGCACACCGGGGAACGGCGCCTGGGCTTGCGTGTCCTGGCATTGCCGATTGCCGAGCAGACGGTGATCCATCACGAGCTGCAGCCCTCCCGTGTTCGGCGGGAAGGCGGCTGAACCTGAAGTCGTTGCGCCCCCGGTGGTCGTGGAGCCCGAGGAGCCGGCGGCGCCTGTCGACGATCCGGGGCCGGCCACCGCATGTGACCCACGTGAGAGGGCGTACAAGCCGACGGCGGCGAGCAACACCACCGCGATAAGTCCGGCAACGACGGCCTGTACTGACCGCTTCGATCGCGCGGGCAACCGTGTGATCGAGTCGTCCTCCGGCGGCTCGCCGGCCTGCCCAGCGGCGGACGACGGGTGCGTTCCCGACGGCTGGCCCATGTCCGCAGGTCGCGCAGCGGCGATCGATCGCGACGACGCGGGCATGACCGTGCCACCACGGTCGCGTGCGCCCTCTCTGCCCAACAGGCTCACCTCAGCGACGAACTCGGCGGCCGTCTGGTACCGGTCATCGGGAGATTTCGCCATCGCCCTGGCGACGACATCATCCATCCCGGCAGGAAGATCGGACCGCAGGGTCGAGACCGGTGGGCATTCCTCCTGGACGTGCGCCCACAGGACCGCGACATCGCTCTCGCGGTGGTACGGCACCACACCTGTCAAGCACTCGAAGAGGACGCAGCCCAGCGAATACACGTCTGCGCGCTTGTCGGTCGGCCGACCCTCGATCTGTTCCGGGGCGACATAGTCGACGGTGCCGACGAACTGGCCCGTATGCGTAAGGCCGGACCGCGACTGGGCGTGCTTCGTGAGGCCGAAGTCGGCGAGATACACGTGCTCGAGGATCTGGATCCCGTCGTCGATCCGCTCGATGAGGATGTTGCCGGGCTTGATGTCCCGATGGATCAATCCGGCCTGGTGGGCCGCATGAAGCGCACCCCCCACCTGGCTGACGAGCGCGCATGCACGTGGCACGTGCAGAGGACCTTCCCGCCGCAGCAGCGCCTTCAGATCCGCGCCCTCGACGTAGCGCATCGCGATGTAGAGGAGTCCGTCCGAGTCGCCGGCGTCGTAGATCGGGATGATGTTGGGGTGGTTGATCGACGCCGCCACGCGAGATTCGCGAACGAACCGCTCACGAAATGCGTCGTCCTCGCTGAGGTCCGGCGCGAGCACCTTGAGCGCGATCTTGTTCCCGAGCCGGGCGTTGTCAGCCCGGTAGACAACACTCATCCCTCCCCTGCCGAGCACGCCCTCGAGCGCGTATGCAGCAAACACCGTTCCGATCCGGGGAAGCCCCAAAGCGGACGATGCCGAGCCGGTGCCCGAGGGGGGTTCGGAGAAGTCAGCCATGGCTACTCGCGAGGATGGATCCGCTCAGGCCCGCGCCGCCTTTCGTGGCGTGCGCGGCTTCGCGGTGGTACGGCGGTACTTCTTGATGAACGCTTCGACCTCGTCGCGGCAGTGGTCGTCATGGTGCTGGAACGGCGGCGACTTCATGAAGTAGGCGCTCGGCCACTCCAGCGCGCCGGCGAGGCCGTTGTCGAGGCCCAGCTTGGCGCAGCGGACGGCGTCGATGACGATGCCGGCCGAGTTCGGCGAGTCGACCACCTCGAGCTTGAGCTCGATG
>DASUHM010000071.1 GCA_036273515.1 Gaiellales bacterium | reverse complement strand
CTCGCTGCGTGTTTGTGACGCGCGCGGGATCTTCGACGGCGCCGCCACCGTGCACGCGACACCGGCGGCCGTGCACGCCCGCGCCAACCCATACCCGGTCGGCCCCGCCTCATACGCCACCCGCACCGGCGCCGGAAACCCTCCCAGCCACTCCACCGTCTCCGCCGCCAGCGTCGGCGCCCGCGACGTACACACCTCGCCCGTCACCGCGTCCAACACGCCCGCCACCGGCTTACGCGCGTGCACGTCCAACCCGATCCACGTACCCTGACTCATACCGGCGCCTCCCGTGATAGCGGCTCTACCGCCGCGCCAACCGCGACCGCAACCCGCGCCAACTTACGAGCGAGGCGCCGGGTCACGCTCCATATGGTCTAGCCGCTCGGGTCATGCGGTTCGACGACCGCATACACCTGGCGCTCGCCGCTGATGCCCTTCAGGGCGTGGGAGCCCCTGTCGGCCGGCTCGATGCCCGTGCCGGCGACGAGGTCACGCACGGCGGCTCAGGCGCAGCCGTTGAGAACGAAACTGTGACAGTCCGACAGGAACGAAACTGTGGCGGCCGTCAGATAGCCCCAGACATAGCCGAGGTTCGACATGTAGTCGGGCACGTAGACGAGGTCGTGCTCCCCGTCGCCGACGACCTGGTAGGCGATCGCGATGCCGCCGGTGCGGGCATAGCGCGTCTCCGGCTCCACGCGCAAAGTGTTCCACTGAGCGGGCCGCGCCGCTGTCGCTCAGCGGCGCCGGCGTGACGGTCGGTGCCGCGCGGGTGGACGCGCGCTAGCCGCGCGCGGGCGGGGTGGGCTCGTCATCGTCGGCCGCCCCTCGCTTCGGCGTCGGATCATGGAATCCGGCAGCCGCGAGCACCGCCTTCAGCTTCCGCAGGTCGGCGAGGTCGCGGTGGCCGTAGGCGTACGCAGTCGCCTGGCGCAGCGCCCGCTCGAACCTGGTGTTGCGCTCCAACTCACGGCGTAGCAGGACGCGCAGGTCGTGCTCCGTGCGGACACCGCTCAACGCCGCCCTGCGCGGCTCCTCGTGGGGCCGGTCTGGGTCAGGGCTCGTGCTCATGGCTCCCTCCGCGTCTCGGGGCCGATCAGAGCCGGCTGGCCCAAACGGCGCCTGTGGCGGAGCTCTCCCTGCAGGGTAGCAGCGTCACGAGCGACCGAAGGCGCGATATGCTGGCCACACCGGGGCACCCCCTCGTCGCCGATGGCAGCGGCTGTCTGACCGTAAGGAGCGAGGCATGCAGTCCCCCGTGGTTGCCGCAGATCACCGCGTCGCGGTGGTGGCACCGGTCCGGCCGTGACCGGCCAGCGGATGCGGTTCCGAGGTGCGGGAGGGTTCTCCCGCCTGCTCGCCGAGCGGGCCGATGTCGTGCTCGGCGACGCCGCTGCGATCCGCCGTGCCTACCGGGTTCTGTGGGCGAAGTCGGCCCTTGTGATCGTGTGGACGATCGCGTCCTACCTGCTGCTGCTCGAGGTGGCGACGACGCCTGCCGCCGTGGTCGCAGCCGCGACGTCGCTTGGGCTCGGCATGGCGGGCATCGGGTTCTGCATCATGCACGACGCGAACCACGGGGCCTTTGCGCGCGGCCCACTCCTGAACCGCCTGGCCGCGCACTCGCTCGACCTGATCGGCGGTTCCTCGTACGTGTGGCGGGCGAAGCACCTCGCTCATCACACGTATACGAACGTCGCCGACCACGACCCCGACATCGACGCCCTGCCGTTCGCTCGCTTCGAGCCCACTCAACCACGCCGATCCTGGCATCGATACCAGCATGTGTACATGTGGCTGCTCTATGCCCTGGTCACCGTCCGCTGGCAGGCGGTCACGGACTTCACGTTCGTCGCGCGCGGCTCCGTCGGCCGGTCGCGATTCCCGCGGCCGCGGAGATGGAACCTGGCCGGGCTCGTCGCCGGGAAGGTCTTCTTCCTCGTCTGGGCGGTGGTGATCCCGCTTCGGCTGCACTCGCCGGTCCACGTACTGATCGCCTTCACGGTTGCGTCGGGGGTCGCCTCTCTCGCGCTGACGATCACATTCCAGCTGTCCCACTGCCTCGAGGAGGCCGAGACGCTCGCCTCCGACGGCGGTCCCCTGACGCCGGAGTGGCATGTCCACCAGGTGCTGGCGACGGCCAACTTCGCGCCTCGCAACCGCCTGATCCGCTGGTATGTGGGTGGGCTGAACCACCAGATCGAGCACCACCTCTTCCCGCGGGTCCCTCACACCTTGCACCCGCAACTCGCCGACATCGTCCGGCGGACGGCGGTCGAATGCGGCCTGCCCTATACGTCGCACCCGACGGTGTGGGCGGCGCTACGCTCGCACGTCCGGTGGCTGAGGCGGCTGGGTCTGCCGGGCGCCGAGCCCACAGGAAGGTCGGCGGTCGCCTACGAGGCGGCCACGACGTTCGTCGCCTCGGGGCCCTTCTGGCCCTCGCGGCCTTCGAACTCGACCTTGGCGCCCTCGGCGAGCGACTTGAAGCCGTCGCCGGCGATCGATGAGTGATGGACGAACAGATCCTCCGATCCGTCGTCGGGCGCTCGCACGTGCCCTGGCACCAAGCTCACGGCGCGTCCCGATTGTCGATCGTGATCGGCCAGCACCGGTGCCGTGCGACGTTGCCGATCGTGACCGCGGCGACGCAGAAGCGGTAGTCGCCGTTGCGGAGCACCGTCGTGTTGACTCCGCGGCCGCCGACGTGCACGACGAGGCGGGTGGCGCAGACGCCCTGCGGGCGCATGAAACACTCGTTGATCCGGTAGGTGCCGTGGGCATAGACGTCGTCGACCTGCTGCGGCGGGATCAGCCGGCCGCCGACGAACGGGACGATCGGCGCGCCCACCCGGAGCAGTTCGTCCGTCGGGGGCGCGATCCAGCTTCGTAGCCCGGCGACCATCAGCGGCTGCTGCGGCCACCGCGTCGTCTTGCGAACGGGCATGTCCCACACCTGGGCGCGGAAGTCAACCCGGCCGTGCAGGTCGTCGAGCGCGAGCGGCGCCGAGTCCACGCTGCCGGCGCCACGCGGGCTGAACGCGGCCGCGTCGGCCACGAACGCCGCGAGATCGCTCATGCCCGGCGCCTCGCGGTTGGCGGGGTCGCGCAGGATCCCGGTCGGCCGGCGCGGGTCGATGAACCCGCACACCGGGTTCCACTCCGAGAGGTGCACGTGGTTCTGGCCGGCGACGACCCGCCCGATCCACTGCCCGCGACGGACGTACGCGCCCGGCGCGACGCGCGTCAGGTCGACGTGCCAGTAGTCGTACCGCGTGCTCTGCATCGCGGTGGTGGGGCTGAGGATGAAGCGCGCGTTCCCGCCTCCGCGGTGGACATCCCAGATGCGACCCGTGACCACGGCGTACACCTTGGCCCGGTCGTGGGGGGCGGCAACGTCGACGCCGAAGTGCGCGTGGCCGAGGCCGCGGGGATCGTCGAAGCCGCCGCGGATCGTCGGAACGGCGCCGGTCGGGTAGACGGGAGACGACCCGGGCGGCGACGGATAGTCGAAGCAGGTGCGGTCGGCGCGTGCGAGAGTGAGCGTGTGGACGTGCGGGAGTCCAGGCGCGGCAGCGGTGGGCGATGGCAGCACGAGGGCGGCCACGCCGAGCGCGGCGAGGCCGGCCGCGGTGGCCGCCGATCGAATGGTCATGATGTTCATGGCGCAGGGCCTCCCCTGGGTCGTCGTCGTTTGACCTCAAGGGACACCCGCGTGCTCGAACGGCGCTCTGGAAGCGCTTTTGGGGCGCTCTCACCGCGCTCTCAGCGCGCTCTCATGCCCGTGGTTGAGCCATGAATTCTGGGAATCGCCATATGGAGTACCGGCTGCTCGGCCCGCCGGAGGTGCTCGCCGAGGGCCGGGTGGTGGCGCTCACCGGCAAGGGCGCCGCGGTGCTCGCGCTGCTCGTCCTGAACGCGAACCGGGTCGTCCCGCGGACGACGCTGATGGACGCGGTCTGGCCGGGCGAGGGCGCGCCGGCGCGCCGCAACCTCGAGGTGCACGTCTCGCGGCTGCGCAAGGCGCTCCCCGCCGGAGCGGGCGGCGGCGAGATCACGAGCCGCGGCGGCGGCTACCTGCTGGCCGCCGATCCCGAGGCGGTCGACGTGAACCGCTTCGAGCGCATGGTCGAGTCCGGCCAGCGTACGCTCGCCGCCGGCCGCCACGAGGAGGCGATCGCCGAGCTCCGGGAGGCGCTCGAGCTCTGGCGGGGCCGGCCGCTCGAGGGGCTCGAGGACTATGCCTTCGCCTCCGCCGAGGCGGAGCGGCTGGAGGATGTTCGGCTCGGCGCGCTCGAGGCCCGCTTCGAGGCGGAGCTGGCCCTGGGCCGGCACCAGGCCGTGATCGGCGAGCTGCGCGCGCTCGCAAACGCCCACCCGGCCCGCGAGACGCTGCGCTACCAGCTGATGCTCGCGCTCTACCGAAACGGCCGTCAGGCCGACGCGCTCGCGGCCTACGCGCAGGGTCGCCGTCACCTGGTCGAGGAGCTCGGGATCGAGCCGTCGAATCGGCTTCGCGATCTGGAGCGGGCGATCCTCCAGCACGACCCGGCGCTCGCGCTCTCGCCGGCCTCCGGCGAGCCGGCCGAGGAGCAGGAGCCGGCGGCGACCGGGCTGCGGACGTTCCTGATCGCGCGCGTGGTCGGGTACGCGCGCTACACCCGCGAGCGCGGCGACGAGGCCGGCTCGGCGCTCGCTCGCACATTCGCGGATGCCGCCCGCGGGGCGGCGGTGGAGCACGGCGGCGAGCTCGTCGAGGCGCGCGGCGACGAGGCCCTCTGCGCGTTCGGCTCGGCCCGGGCGGCGCTGCGCGCCGCGGTCGGGCTGCAACGCCGGCTGCGCACGGCCCCCGAAGGAGGCAGCTCATTCCCGCTCGCCGTCGGCACCGGTCTCGACGCGGGTGAGGTCGAGACGATCGACGGCGGGTACCGAGGCGGCGCGCTCAACCTTGCGTCACGTCTGAGCGCGGCCGCCGCACCTGGACGGATCCTCGCCACCGAGACCGTCGCGAACGTGGCCGGGCGGGTCGACGGGCTGCGGCTCGGCGCGCCGCGGCGGGTGGCCCTGGAGGGCTTCGGCGACCCCGTGAGCGCCGTCGAGGTGATCCCCGACGCGGCCCTGCCGCCCGTGCCTGCGCCGCCCTGGCCGAGCGAGGATCGCCGCCGCCGGCGCCGGCTGATCGTCGTCGGCGGCGGCGGCGGACTGCTCGTCCTCGCCGCGGTCGCGGTCGCCCTCACCCGGGTGCTCGGGGGAGGCGAGGGCACGACGACGAAACCGCCGCCGAGGCCGCACCTGACCCTCGCGGCGGACACCAAGGGCAGCGGCGGGACGATCGTCCTGCGCGGTGAGGCCAACACCGGCCCGGCCTTCCGCAAGATCGTCGACATCCGCATCTACCCGGCCGCCGGGGGCAAGTCGAAGGGGTTGTGGCTCGCAACCGTCTCGCCCCACGGCAGGTACGAGCTGGTCTTCGTGCCCCTCGTCGATCCGGGGAGCTACAACGCCCAGACCAACCAGTCGTACGGCGGTGGGACCGGCGTCATTCGTTCGCCGTTCGTCCCGGTCACGCTGCAGGCGGGTGCGACCGACCTGCACGGGACGCTCGGGATCTCCTCGCCTGCGCCCGGCGCCACGATGTCGGCCCCCGGCTTCCAGGTGACCGGCACCGACGAACCGAACCCCGTCGCCGGGCTGGGCTACGTGCAGGTCTTCGCGTTCCCGGGCACCGACCTGCGTGGACGGCACATGTGGGCGAGCGCGGTGGTGCACGTCGCATCGGACGGCACCTGGGCGGTCGGGTTCAACACCGCGCTGCCGTCCGGGCCGTACACGCTGTTTGTGAAGGAGACCGACCCGCACGGCGTCGTCACGGGGTTGTCACGCACGCTGAAGTTCACCTGGAGCGGCTGACCGGAGCTCAGACGGCGCCGTAGAAGTGGCGGTACTGCCAGGCCGCATCGCGGCGCAGATCGTCGTCCGGCGGGATGCGGCCGCCGAGGACGGCGTCGTCGAGCGGCATCTCGGCCACGCCGCCCGGGATGCCGTCGGCATCGAAGAACAGCGGATCCTCCTCGTACACGCCCCAAAAGGAAGCCGGGCGCGTGCGGCCGGAAGTACACGGCGGCGTCCATGATGCGGACGAGCGGGACGTCGACGCCGCTCATCGCCGCGACCTGACGCGTCCACGCCCTGGGCGCATCGACCACGACCTGCGTCTCGATGATCCCCCGCGCTCGTCTCGACGGCGCGCACGGCACCGTCGTCGATCACGACGCGCGTGGCCTCGGTCTGCGGCAGCACGACTGCGCCGAGCGCCTGGGCGGCGCGCGCGTCGCCGATCGCCACCTGCCCGGGATCGAAGTACATGTCCTCCCCGACCCGCAGCGCGGCCTCGACGTCCACGGCCCGGCGGGCGACCTTGAGGCTGCCCGGGCGCACCCGGTCGAGCGGCTGGCCGGTGTCGTCGGGGAACGTGCGGATGCGGTCTGCGGCGAGCCGGACGAGGTCGATCATGAGCCCGCTCTTGCGCAGGGAGCTGACCATGCCCGCGGCCTGCGGCGAGGTCGGCGAGGCGATCTCGTCGCTCGAGCACCGTCGCCCTGCAGCCGCGCCGGGCGAGCGCGAAGGCGGTTGCCGAGCCCAGGCCGCCAGAGCCGATCACGACGACGTCGGCCGACCGGCTCACGGGTCCGGCACTGTCCTGGGCTGGCCGATCGCCGCGAGGAACTCGTCGCTCGCGCCGGACGTCCACGTCGTCGCGTCGTCGACCGCCGCGAACCCGACCGACTCGTAGAAGGGCCGGCCGGCCGGCGTCGAGAAGAGGAACGCGCCCTCGGTCTCCGGCCCCCACAGCGCCTCCAGCGCGCAGGTCAGGACGGCCCGCCCGCCGCCCTTCCGCCGGTGCGCCGGCGGGGTCATCATCGACCAGATGCCGATCCGCGGCCCCTGCGTCGCCCACACGACGCTGATCGCCTCGTGGCCCTCGTAGGCGAGCCATGCCATCACCCCGTCGCCGAGGGCCGCGAGCGGCGCGAGGGTCCGATCGGCGATCTCCGGCGCCATCATGTGGGCGCCGGCGACGATGGCGACCGCCTCGTCTCGCGCGGCCGTCGACCGCATCGGCTCGACGCCCAGGCCACTGGTCTCGCGGGGTGGTCGCGTCGCACACCACATCAGCGGCTCGAGCACGGGTGCGGGCACGAACCCGGCGGCGACCAGCGGGTCGGTGACCTCGGGGCTCGCGGTGGATGCGACCGAGATCAGCGCCGGCACGCCGGCGTCCGCGAGGAACGCGACCAGCTCGGCGGCGTCCTCGGCCCGCGCGCGCGACGTCAACACGCACTCGTTCAGGTCCGGGTGGGCCTCGCCGGTGAGCACGGCGAACCAGCCGTGCCCCGACGACCGCGCCGGCGCGAGCCCGCCCGGCATCACCCGGGGCGCATGCTCGGCGAACGTGCTCCACAGGTCGGCGGCGTCCACCCGGCGATCATACGGCTCAATCCGTGCCGAACGGCGCAAGGCTACGGTGCCAGATCGTGGCCGACACCGAAGCCCCAATCGCCGGGTTGCGCGAGGAGGAGATCGAGTCGCGGTGGGAGGCCGCGCCGGCAGTCGGGATCGTGATCGCGATGCAGCTCGTGCTGGCGCTGGTCAGCCGGGACCAGGTCTGGCAGCTGTGGGTCTTTCCCTGGTGGGTGTGGCTGATCCCGATATTGCCCGAGCTGCTGCTGCTCCTGCCGCTGGCGTGGCGACGGCCGCGCCGCCGGCTCGAGCAGATGGGCCACCGCCGCACGGTCGCGCTCGCCCTCCTGGCCGTGGTCAGCCTGGCGAACGTGGTGCTGCTCGTCGCGGTGATCGCCTCGCTCATCCGCGGAAACGAGACGAGCGGCGGGCAGTTGCTCCTGAAGTCGATCACCGTCTGGACGAC
This sequence comes from Gaiellales bacterium, assembly GCA_036273515.1. Taxonomy (GTDB): domain Bacteria; phylum Actinomycetota; class Thermoleophilia; order Gaiellales; family JAICJC01; genus JAICJC01. The sequence continues at coordinate 6,131 of DASUHM010000071.1, read as the reverse complement.
CAACGTGATTGCGTTCGGACTGTGGTACTGGGCGTTCGATCGCGGCGGCCCGGTGCGGCGCCTGGGTGCGGATCCTCCGCCGCCCGACTTCCAGTTCCCCCAGATGGAGAACCCGCAGCTGGCCGCGCCCGGCTGGCGGCCGGAGCTGATCGACTACCTGTACGTCTCGTTCACGAACTCGATCGCATTCAGCCCCACGGATGCGATGCCGCTCAGCCGCCGGGCGAAGCTGCTCATGCTCGCGGAGTCGTCGGCCTCGTCCCTCACCGTGCTGCTGGTGACGGCCCGGGCCGTGAACATCTTCAAGTAGCGGCCGTTCATGCCAGCCGCCTGGTCAATGCAGTGACTGGATCTGTCCGGTGGTTGACTTCAGTCATCAGGGAGCGCGTCGAAAGACGATCCATCCAGATCAGTGATTCGCAGCTGGATCGTGATGACGCTTGTCTTCGGGTTGCGCAGCACGCTGTTCGGCGGGCTCGTCGCAAGCGTTGGCGCGGCCGTGGCCTTCTACTTCTCGTCGAACACGGCCGATCAAGCTCGAAGCGACGTCCTGAATGCCGCGGTCGCCCTGTCGCAGGGCCCAACCGGGACGGCGCCAACGACGTTTACAGCGGCGGACCCGCCTGCGGGTACAGCCAACGCCCCATATCCGGGGCACCGGTTCAAGGCCGATGGAGCACCGGCGCCGAGCTTCGCCCTGGGATCCGGGCCACTACCCAACGGGATCAAGCTCGAGCTGGATGGGACCCTCCACGGAACGCCGGCGGCGGCCGCCACGTACCCGGTGTCGGTGATCGCCTGGAATGCGGCTGGGGCGATCGTTGGCCCGCCGATCAACATCGTGATCAGCTAGGCGGAGCGACCGCGCGACCTCGCGGCCTACCCGCTCACCAGGGTCGCGGGCTCGTCCTCCGCCAGCACGCGATGCACCGCCTGCACGGCCGTGGCGCCTTCGCCGACCGCGGCGGCGACGCGCTTGACCGAGCCGGAGCGGACGTCGCCGGCCGCGAGGATGCGGGGGACGCTCGTCTCCATCGGGAACGGCGGCCGATGCAGCGGCCACCCGGAGGCGATGTCGGCGCCCGTCAGGAGGAAGCCCTTGCGGTCGCGCGCCAGCTCGTTCGGCAGCCAGTCTGTCCGCGGCCGCGCGCCGATCAGGACGAAGAGGGCGTCCGCCGCGACGGTGTCCTCCGCGCCCGTCGCGGTGTCGCGCAGCACGAGTCGCTCGAGGTGTGCGCCGCCCCCGCCGCCGACGACCTCCGTCATCGACCGCACGGCGACCTTCGGCGCCGCCGTGACCGCCTGCACCAGGTAGTACGACATGCCCGCCGCGAGCGAACGCGACCGGATCAGGAGCGTGACGTGCCGGGCGTAGCGGGCCAGATGCAGCGCGGCCTGCCCGGCCGAGTTCCCGCCGCCGACGACGAAGACCTCCTTGCCGGCGAGGGTCGGCGCCTCGGACACGGGGCCGCCGTAGAAGACGCCGGCGCCGATCAGCTCGTCGAGCCCCGTGATGTCGAGGCGGCGGTAGCTCGCGCCGGTGGCCAGGAGCACCACCCGGGCGTGGATCGTGCGGCCGTCCGTCAGCTCGAGGGCGAAATCGATGCCTGTGCGCCTGAGCGCGGTCGCCTCGTGCATGAAGACGAAGTTCGCGCCCAGCGCGGCCGCCTGGTCGTAGGCCTGTTCCGCAAGCCGGCTCCCGCTCACGCCGCGCGCGAAGCCGAGGTAGTTGCGGATCAGTGAGCTCGAGCGTGCCTGGCCGCCGATGCCGGCGGCGTCCACGACGACGACCTTCAGCCCCTCGGATGCTCCGTACACGGCGGCCGACAGCCCCGCCGGACCGGCCCCGACGATGAGCAGATCGAAGAGCACGTCGTCCAGGGTCTCCGGCGCGCCCGCCGCGAGCGCGATCTCGGCGTTCGACGGGTCGCTCAGCGCCCGGCCGTCGGGGAGGAGCATGAGCGGCAGGCGGGCGTCCGGCCCGGCCTTCGCCAGGATCTCGCGCCCATGCTCCGAGTCGGCGAGCGAGAACCGGTGCGGGACGGCGCAGCTCTCGAAGACGGCCCGCAGCTCGTAGGCCCGTCCCGCCCATTCCTCGCCGACGATGTGCACGGTGTGCGGCACCAGCCTGCGCTCGCGTGCCCACTCGAGCAGGAAGCTCGAGATGCCCTCGTGGAACACCTCGTCCGGCGGCGGGCCCGGCTCGAGCAGGAAGTGGTCGATGCGCCCGAGGGCCATCGCTCCGCGGATCGTGGCCGCCTGCAATGGGTCGGTCCACACGTTGGGGGAGATCAGGAGCGCCCGCTTCGCCTGCGGATGCTCCCGCCGGGCGTGGTCGAAGAGCCCGCCGTCGGCCCCGTCGAGCGCGGCCGGGCCCGCGAGCACGAGCGCGAGGTCGGCGCCGTTGGCGGCCAGGCGATCGAGCAGGTCTCCCGCGTCGTCCGGTTTGCGCATGGGCACGATCTCGTAGTGGCGCGCATAGCGCTCGGCCAGCTGTTCCTGGAGCCGCTCGAAGGCGCCAGGATCCTCGCCGCCGGTCGCGATGATCACGGGCAGGGCCATACCCGAGCCTACCGGATCGCGTCTACGCGGCGGGATCCTCGAGCTCGGGGTGCCGCTCGCGGGCCGCGTCGCACAGCCCGCCTTCGGCCCGGTAGCGGGTGCGGCTGTGGGTGCCGTCGCAGAACGGGCGCAGCCGGGAGCGTCCGCACCGGCAGAGCGCGACGGTGCTCCTGCCGACGTCGATCTCGCGCCCGTCCACGTCCACGAGCGAGAACGGCCCTCGAACGATCAGCGGGCCGTCCGGATAGGGCGTGATGACGGCGCGCTCATCCATGCGCACGCAGATACCCGTCCGGGACGGCGGCCACGCCCAGCTCCGCCTCGGCCGAATCGGCCGCCCGCGCGACGATCGCCGCCGGCCCGTGCAGCCGGGCGACGCGGCGCTGCTCCCCGGGCTCGTCGCGCGCCGCGAGCGACCGCACATGTGCGAGGCTCGCGGGCGGCGCGTGGCGGGCGACCCGGTCGAGCAGCCCCGCGACCGCGTCGCGCGCATGCACCGGCCGGTCGCTCTCGAGGTCGATCAGCTCGGCCTTCATCCCGAATCGCATCGCCCGCCAGCGGTTCTCCTGGATGCGGAGGGTGTCGTGCGCCGGCAGACGCTCGCCGCCGTCCAGGCGCTCGCACAGGTCGGCGACGAGGGCCTGGGCGAGCGCGATCAGCGCATGGTCGTCGTCGAGCGACGACTGCGCGTCGGGCGCGCGCAGCTCCACCGTCCCGAGGCGCAGGTTCAACCGGCACTCCCACCAGAGCTTCGCGGGATCGGGGATCGCTCCCGTTCGCCGGCCCCACTCGACGAGCTCTTCCAGGTCGGACCAGGCCGGCAGATGAGGGCCGACGCCCTGGCGCGGCAGCCCGTCCGCGAGCATCGGCCGGACGGTGGCGAGGCCGGTGTCCTGCCCGGCGATGAACGGGGCGTTCGCGGCCAGCGCCGTGAAAAGGGGCACGTAGCCGCGCACGGCGTTGTAGACGGCAAGCGCCCGGTCGGCGCCCCGGACGGCGACATGGACGTGGAGGCCGCTTGCGAGTGCGCCCAGCCGGGCGCCGAGGCGATGTTGCTCGACGATCTCCGCATACCGGTGTCCAGGCGAGAACGTCTGCGCCGGAAGCGCCAGTGGGTGCGTCCCGAGGCCGGCGATCCGCAGCCGCCCCGCGGCCGCCTCGACCAGCTGCGTGCGCGCGGCGCGCAGATCGGCGACGACGGCCGCAGGCGAGTCGCCCACGTCGGTCACGAGCTCGACCTGAGCCGACCACAGCTCCGGCCGGTGCATCCGCGACTCGCCGAGCTTCGCCAGCAGCCACTCGGACGCCGCCGCGGGCTCGAGCGTGCCGGGGTCGAGCAGCAGCAGCTCCTCCTCGGCCCCGACGGTCAGGTCGGAGACGGCATCGAAGGCGCGGCGGAGGAGGCTTTCGGTCGGCACGTGCGCCCGCCCTACCCTCGTCGCGATCGGCATAAACCGGCGCGCGCGCGGGTACGCGTGAGGGATGGCAGAGGCCCCTCCCGCCGTCGCGCAGCGTCCGGCCGCCGCAGACCGCGTCGAGGCTCCCCGGCTGCCCGCTCCCCGTGGCCCCTTGAGCGGTGCCGTCCTGGCCGCACTCTCCGGGCCCCCGGGGCCGCTCTCGCTGCCGCGACCCGACGTCGCCGAGCCGCTGGCCGACGACGATCTCCAGCTCGCCCTCTACGTCTGCTACGAGCTGCACTACCGCTCCTTCGCAGGCGTCGACGAGCGGTGGGAGTGGGATCCGCGGCTGCTCGCGGTCGTGGCGGAGCTCGAGACAGTCTTCGAGGCGGCGTTGCGGCGGTCGGTCGCGGTTGCGGCCGTCGCCCCGGATGCCGTCGAGGCCGAGCTGCGGCGGATGGTCGCCGACGAGGACGGCCCGCCGCTCTCGCGCACGCTCGAGCGCGAGGCGAGCCTCGACCAGTTCCGGGAGTTCATGATCCACCGGTCGGCGTACCAGCTGAAGGAGGCCGACCCGCACTCCTGGGCGGTGCCGCGCCTGGCGGGACGGCCGAAGGAGGCGCTCGTCGAGGTGCAGGCCGACGAGTACGGCGGCGGCCGCCCGGGCCGCATGCACGCCTCGCTGTTCGCGGCTTCCATGCGCGCGGTCGGGATCGACGATGCGTACGGCGCCTACCTCGACACGATCCCGGGGACGACGCTCGCCACCGTGAATTTGATGTCGCTGCTCGGCGTGCACCGTCGTCTGCGCGGCGGGATCGTCGGCCACCTGGCCGTCTTCGAGATGACGTCGCCCGAGCCGAACCGCAGGTACGGGGACGGCCTGCGCCGGCTCGGGTTCGACCGCGCCGCGACCGAGTTCTTCGACGAGCACGTCGAGGCGGATGCGGTGCACGAGGCCGTCGCTGCGCACGACCTCGCCCAGGGGCTCGCGGTCGCCGAGCCGGACCTCGTCCCGGGCATCCTGTTCGGCGCCGCCGCGCTGCTCCATCTCGAAGCCCGCTTCGCCGGCCACCTGCTCGACCGGTGGGCGGCCGGCGCGTCGTCGCTGCGTCCGTGCTGACCCGGTTCCGCGATCTGCGGCTCTTCACGCCGCCGGGCGTGTTCGCGCCCCGCTCCGACGCGGGCGTCCTGCTTGACGCCGCGCTCCCCCGCCTGCGCGGCGACGTCCTCGATCTGTGCTCCGGCTCCGGCGTGCTCGCGCTGGCTGCGGCGCCGCACGCCGCCTCTATCCTCGCGGTCGACATGAGCCGGATGGCGGCCGGAACGATCCGCGTGAACTCGCTCCTCAACCGCCGCCGCGTCGAGGTTCGCCGCGGCGACCTCTTCTCCGCCGTCGGCTCACGCCGCTTCGACGTGATCCTGACGAACCCGCCCTACGTGCCCACGCCGCCCGGCGCGGAGGCCCGGCTCGGCTCCCCGGCGTGGGAGGGCGGCCCGCGCGGACGCGACCTCCTCGACCGGATCTGCGCCGCCGCCCATGCCCACCTGCGCCCCGGCGGCGAGGTGCTGATCGTCCACTCGGCCCTCGCCGACTTCGACCGCACCCTCGAGCTCCTCGCCCAGTCCGGCCTGACCGCCGCGATCGTCGCCGAGCAGGAGGGCCCGTTCGGCTCCATCGTCCGCTCGCGGCTCGACTATCTCGAGTCCGCCGGCCTCCTCCACGACCGCGACGCGCCCGAGCACGTCGCCGTCCTCTCGGGCGTTCGGCCCGTCACGGCCGTCCGGCAGGCGACCTCGGTGGCGGGTTAGGCACGCTGGTGCGGCCGGCCGGCGCCGGGCGGCGGGCGGTGAGGTTGGACGGGTGGCTGGTGGGTTCTTCGGGGAGCAGGCACTTGTCGCCTACGACACGTGTCATTTGCAGTTCCCCGACACCCTTGCAACACCTCGACACCCACACGGCACAGCTTTGGCCTCACACTCTCTGGGTATGCCGTGGATCTCGCCGCCCACTCTCTACAAGGCTCGCCAGGTGCCGACCAAGCAGCCGGTGTGCGCGATCTGCGTGGATCGCACCCGCGGCAAGACGCAGCGCCTCCAGCTCACCCACCGCGTCTCGGTGTGGCTGTGCCACGACCACGCCAGCACGCAGTTTCAGACCAGGCGCAGCGG
>DASUHM010000070.1 GCA_036273515.1 Gaiellales bacterium | reverse complement strand
GTCAGGGCATCGCGGATCTCTGCGATGCATGCGTCGTCTCGGTCGAGCAGGGCGTCCAGAAGCCCGACCCGCGTCTCTTCAGGCTCGCGCTCGAGACGCTTGGCGTGGGCGCCTCACAGGCACTCATGGTGGGCGACCGGGCTTCCCACGATGGTGGGGCTGCGGACGCGGGCATCACGACGCTGATCCTGCCGCCACCGCCCATCGACCTCGTCCCGCGCGGCCTCGACGTGGTCACGAGGCTCGTCGGGTAAGGGGCCCTCAGGGCAGCGCGAGGCGCAGGACGCGGCTCCCGCCGGCCTGGCCCGTCACCCACCACACCAGCTGCCCGTTCGAGAGCGAGAGGCCGTGTGGGACGAGCGCGCCGCGGAAGAGGCGGGAGACGCGTCGGGTGCGAAGGTCGAGCGTCATCACCGACCGGCCGCTCACCCATGCCACGATGTTGCGGCCCATCGCCAGCTCTGGCTGGACGTGGCCGCCGAGGGCGCGCGAGGTCAGCCGGGCGCAGGTGCGGGCGGAGATCCTGACGAGACGGTGGCCGGGCGAGGTCGGGACGATCGCGGCGATCTGCGTCCCGTTGGTCGTCACCGCCGTCGGCGCGCCCGTGACGTTGGCGGTGCAGTTCCGCGTCTTCGTGCGCAGGCTCCACGACTCGATCCGGTTGGTGCCGCGAGTGGCAGGCGTGACGTTGTTCCCCATCGGCTGTGGGATCTTCAACGGGACGATGGCGAGCGCCGGCCAGCGAGCGGCGATTCGGGAAGCGCCGGGCGCGCCGGAGATCGTCACCGCCGTCGTGGAACCGGCCGGCACGTAGCGCATCGTGGCGGACGTCATCCGCGAGACGCCGTCGCCGCCCCCGGAGCCGAGCAGGCACTCCATGGCGGGGTCGACCTCGGTCATGACCGTACGTGTCAACGCGACGCCCGCGCCGTATGCGAACGGGCCGATGCCTGTGCCGGAGCAGGTGATCTCGTAGAACTCCGTCGCGAGCTGTGTCCTCCCGCCCGGGCCGACGCGCCAGAGCGTCGTCTCGGCGCCGTCGTGGGTTGAATTCACCGGCACGCGGTCGACCGAGTCGAAGACCAGGACGTGCGCCCCGAGGGCGAGGCCGTGGCCGTGGTCGTCGGTGTGCAGGCATGGACTCGGGACGGACTCGTTGCCGCCGGCCAGCGACAGGACGTGCACGGAGTTGCAGACGCCGCCGGACTGGTCGGTGAAGTGGGTGCGGTAGGCGGCTCGGCCGCCGCCCGCCGCGAGCGCGATGATCGGCTTGGTCGTCACCGCGATCGTCGCCGGCATCGGCGCGGCCGCCGCCGGGGCAGCCCTCGCGGCCGCGCATACGAGCGCGGTGGCGACGGCTCCGGCGATGCCCACGAATCGGCCCACTGATCTCAGGGTAGCGACGACCTCGCGCGCCCACCAGCCGGTGGAATTACCCAATTGGCATACGCGCCGGATGTCAATTGCCCAGAATTTCGCGTACTCCCGGGAGCGGTCCGCCCAGCAGCGCTGCCGCCCGGGAGCAGTCCAGCCGGCAATCGCGCGGCCGCTCCGGCTGCATGCCCGCGCTCGTTGTCGTGCGCAGGTGCGCGGTCTCGCGGCCGTTCGCCTCGGCCACGAGGCATGCCAGCTCATAGCGGCTGACGCCCTCCGCGCCGGCCAGGTGGAGCGGCCCGGCGTGAGCGATCCCGGCCAGCGCGAGCAGCGCGCCCGCCAGGTCGGACACGTGCACGGGGCAGCGCAGCTCGTCGGTGAAGAACGCGAGGTCGGCGCGACCGTCGACGACGTCCAGGATCCGGCGCTCATGGCCAGACAGGCCGTCGCCGCCGTAGATCAGCGACGTGCGCACGATCGTCGCCCGCGGATGCCGCTCCGCCACGAGCTGCTCGCCAGCCGCTTTGGAGCGCCCGTACTCGAGCAGCGGGTTCACGGCGTCGCCCTCCGCGTACGGCCCCGCGCGGCCGTCGAAGACGAGGTCGGTCGAGATATGGATGAGCCGCGCTCCCCGGCCGGCGGCGGCCGCGGCGACGTTCGCGGAGCCGTCGACGTTGGTCGCCCACGCGTCGGGCCCGTTCTGGATGTACGCGGTGTGGACGACGCAGTCCGGCACGAGCTCCTCCAAGAGCGCCTCGACCGCCGCGGCGTCGCGCACGTCGAGCCGCACGGGGCCCCGCCTCCGGAATGACGTGCCGACCGCGTCCCAGCCCGCCTCCTCCGCGCGGCGCAGCACCTCGCCGCCCAGGTGGCCGGAGCCGCCGGTGACCAGCAGCCGCCGGGGGCTCACATACGCCGGCCGCGCGGGAGCGCGCGCATCAGCCGGGCCATCTCGACGGCCGCGTCGGCGGCCTCGGCGCCCTTGTTCCCGTGCGCACCGCCGGCGCGCTCCTCGGCCTGCTCCATCGTGTCCGTCGTCAGCAGGCCGAAGCTCACCGGCAGGCCCGTGTCGAGCGACGCCTGGATGACGCCGCGCGAGGCCTCGGTGCAGACGTACTCGAAGTGCGGCGTCCCGCCCCGCACGACGCAGCCGAGCGCGACCACGGCCTGATGGCCCCCCGCCTCGGCCAGGCGCCGGCAGGCCAGCGGCAGCTCCCACGCGCCGGGGACGAAGACGATCGTGATCCGATCCCGCGAGATGCCGCGCTCGACCAGCCGGTCGATGGCCCCGTCGAGCAGCTTCTGGACGACCCCCGCGTTGTACCGCGACGCGACCACGGCGACGTCCATCCCCGCCATCGGCGGCGCCGTGACGGCGTGGCAGCCCGCGGGCACCGTGAGCGTGCCCGCTCCTTCCTCACTCACCGGGGCGGCTCCGCCGGCGCGTCTCCCTCGAGACGCAGGCCCTGGTGGTGGAGGATGTGTCCCATCCGCTCGCGCTTCGTGCGCAGGTACTCGGCGTTGAACGTGTTCGGTTCGGCCTCGATCGGCAGCTGCTCGGTGACCGTCAGGCCGTAGCCGTCGAGGCCCTCGAGCTTGCGCGGGTTGTTCGTGAGGACGCGGATCGACGTCAGCCCGAGGTCGGCCAGGATCTGGTACCCGACGCTGTAGTCGCGCGAGTCGACCGGGAAGCCGAGGTGCACGTTGGCGTCGACGGTGTCGTAGCCCTGCTCCTGCAGCTCGTACGCGCGCAGCTTGTTCAAAAGGCCGATGCCGCGCCCCTCCTGGGCCAGGTAGAGCAGGACGCCCGTCCCCTCCTGGGCGATCTGCGACATCGCCCGGTCGAGCTGCTCGCCGCAGTCGCACCGGAACGAGCCGAACACGTCGCCGGTCAGGCACTCCGAGTGGACGCGGACGAGCACGTCCTTGGCGCCGCCGACGTCGCCGCAGACGAGGGCGACGTGCTGCTGGCCGTCGATCACCGACCGGTAGCCGTAGGCCGAGAACGGCCCGTACTTGGTGGGCATGTCGGCGATCGCGATCCGCTCGACCAGGCGCTCCGTCCGCCGCCGGTAGGCGACCAGGTCGGAGACGGTGATCATCTTCAAGCCGTGCTGCGCGCAGTAGGTCGTCAGGTCGGGCACGCGCGCCATCGTCCCGTCGTCGTTCATGATCTCGCAGATGACCCCGGCCGGCGTGAGCCCGGCCAGACGGGCCAGGTCGACGGCCGCCTCGGTCTGCCCCATCCGCTCGAGCACGCCGTAGCCGCGCGCCCGCAGCGGGAATACGTGACCGGGCTGGACGAGGTCGCCGGGCTTCGCGTCGGGACCGATCGCGACCTTGATCGTGTGGGATCGGTCGGCGGCCGAGATGCCCGTCGAGACGCCCGTCCGCGCCTCCACCGAGACGGTGAACGCGGTGCGCAGCGGCGCCTCGTTGTGGTTCGTCATCGGGTAGAGGCCGAGCTCGTCGCAGCGGCGCTCCTCGAGCGCGAGGCAGATCAGGCCGCGGGCGTGCTTGGCCATGAAGTTGATCGCCTCGGGCGACACGTGGTCGGCCGCGATCGTGAGATCGCCCTCGTTCTCGCGGTCGGGCGAGTCGACCACCACCACCATCCGGCCGGCCTTGATCTCCGCGATCGCCTCCTCGACGGACGCGAATGCCGATTCGTCGACGCCGGGATATGCCTGCAGGATTTCCGTGTCCATGCTCATGACGGCTGTTTCGATGGTACCAGCGCGGCCGCACCGACCAGCTTCTCCACGTACTTACCGACGAGGTCGGCTTCCAGATTGACGCGCGTGCCCGGCGCGAGCGCGCCGAGGGTCGTCACGGCGCGCGTGTGCGGGATGAGCGCGACCGTGAAGCCGTCGTCGTCGTAGGCGGCGACGGTGAGGCTGACGCCGGCGACGGTCACCGAGCCCTTCTCGATCGTGTAGCGGGCGACCGCCTCGGGCGCCGAGAACGTGACGCGGACGCCGTCGCCGTCGGGCGCGACCGCCGTCACCTCCCCAACGCCGTCGACATGGCCCTGCACCCAGTGGCCGCCGAGCCGGTCGCCCATGCGCATCGCCGGCTCGACGTTCACGCGGTCTCCCGGCCGCAGGTCACCCAGGGTCGTGCGCCGCAGCGTCTCGGCCACCGCGTCGAACTCGAGCGCGCCGTCGCCGATCGCGACGACCGTCAGGCAGCAGCCGTCGAGCGCTACCGAGTCGCCGATCGCGCACTCCGGGGCGGCTGCGGGCGCGGCGAGGCGGATGTGGGCACCGTCCGGCGTGGCGCTGATCGCCTCGATCGTCCCCATCTCGCCGACGATGCCGGTGAACACGGTCTACGCCTCCCGCAATTCGGTGAGAGTCAGGATATCGGGGCCGGACTCGAGGGTGCTCCACGGCTCCGGCAGCTCGACGTCGCGGATGAAGAGGCCGGGCCCGTCGCCCAGCTCGATCGGCGCCCGATAGAGCATCAGGCGGTCGATCAGTCCGGCGTCGAGGAGGCCCGTCGCCAGGGTGGCGCCGCCCTCGAGCAGGAGCGCAGAGATTCGCCGCCGGCCTAGCTCGGCGAGGGCCTCCGCCGGGGACGTGGCCGCGACCGTCTCGACACCGAGAACCGCAACCGGGGTGGCGCCGGGGGCGGCGAAGACGAGCACCGGCGCCTCCGGCGAGGCGGTCCTGGCCAGCTGCGAGCCCGCCGGCAGGCGCGCGCGATGGTCGAAGACGACCCGCAGCGGCTGGCGCTCGGCGGGCGGGTAGACGTCGCGCGCGGTGAGCAGCGGATCGTCGGCGAGGGCGGTCTCGATCCCGACCGCGACCGCGCCCATCTGGGCCCGCAGCTCGTGCACCTGGGCGCGGCTCTGCGGCGAGGAGATCCAACGCGGGCCGGTCGGCGACGCGGTGCGGCCGTCCGTGCTGAGCGCCGCCTTGTACGTCACGTGCGGCCGGCCCAGCAGCGCGAACGTGAGCCACCACGCGTTCTGGCGGCGGGCGGCCCGCTCGACCTCGCCCCCGGCCACGTCGACCGTGACGCCGGCGGCCCGCAGGCGGGCGATGCCCGTGCCGTTGACCTTGCCGGACGGGTCGATCATCGCCGTCACGACCCGGTCGACGCCCGCGGCGATCAGCGCGTCCGCGCACGGCGGGGTACGGCCGTGGTGGCTGCACGGCTCGAGGTTCACGTAGACGGTCGCACCGCGGGCGTCGCCCGCCGCGCGCAGCGCGGCCACCTCGGCGTGATCGCCGCCCGGCCGCTCGTGCCAGCCCTCCCCCACGACGACCCCGTCGCGCACCAACACCGCGCCGACGACCGGGTTCGGCGCCGCGGTGCGGCGGCCGCGCTCGGCCAGCTCGGAGCAGCGGGCGAGATGGCGGCGGTCGGCCGCGTCGATCACGACGCGCGGGTGCCGGCGAGCGCCAGCCGCTCGACCAGGTCGCGATAGGCCTCGGCGGGGCTGGGCGCGCCGAAGATCGCGGAGCCGGCGACGAGGATGTTCGCGCCGGCCGCGTGGGCGTCGGCGATCGTCGCGTCGTGGATGCCGCCGTCGACCTCGACTGCGACGCCGTCGCGCTCGGCCGCGAGCGCCCGCATCTTCGGCAGGCGGTCGAGCGTCGCCGGAATGAAGCTCTGGCCGCCCCAGCCCGGGTTCACGCTCATGCACAGCAGCACGTCGGCGTATCGGGCCGCCTCGGCGATCGCCTCGACCGGCGTGCCCGGGTTGAGGGTGACGCCGGCCCGGCAGCCGAGGTCGTGGATCATCTGGAGGGTGTAGTGCAGGTGCGGGCAGGTCTCGACGTGCACGGTGATGCTGTCGGCGCCCGCCTCGGCGAACTGGGCCAGGTGCCGCTCCGGCGCCTCGATCATCAGGTGGACGTCGGCGAACCCGTCGTGTGCGTGGATCGTGTCGGCGACGTCGGCGACCATCTTCGGCCCGAAGGTGATCACGGGCACGAAGTGGCCGTCCATCACGTCGATGTGGATCACGCGCGCCCCCGCCTCCATCACCTCCGAGACCTGCTCGCGCACGCGGCCGAAGTCGGAGGAGAGGATCGAGGGCGCGACCCGCACGTCTTGGGGCCAGGAGCGCATCGGCGTGACTGTAGCGGGCGTCATGCGACCGCCACGTAGAAGCCGTCCGTGCGATCGCGGTGCGGGAGCGTCTGGCGGCCGCCGGCGACGACCCCCTCGCACTCGTCGCGGCGGATCGTGCACACCGAGTAGACGAGCCGCCCGTCGGGGGCCAGCAGGCCGCGGGCATGCTCGAGCATGCGCCGCTGCAGGCCGGCCACCTCCTGCGCGGCCTCGAGCGTGCGCCGCCAGCGCGCGTCAGGGCGCCCGGCCAGGACGCCGAGGCCCGAGCAGGGCGGGTCGAGCAGGATGCGGTCGAAGCCGTCCTCGCGGAACTCGAGCGCGTCGGCGGTCACGACCCTGGCGCAGGTGACGCCCTGGCTCGCCAGCGTGCGCTGGAGGGTCGCTGCTCGGCCGGGATGGCGCTCGACGCAGACGAGCCGTCCCCGGTCGGCCATGAGCGCCGCCAGCTGCCCCGCCTTCCCGCCCGGGGCGGAGCACAGGTCGAGCACGCGCATGCCGCGCTCGGGGGCGAGCAGGCGCGCGGCCAGCATCGAGCCGCGCGACTGGGGCCAGATCGCGCCCGCGGCGAGCTCGCGGCTGGCGGCGACGTCGAAGGGCCCGTCGAGCACGAGCGCCTCCGGCAGCTCGGGATCGCCGTGCGCGGGGACGCCGAGGTCGAGCGGCCCCGGCCGCAGCGTGTTCACGCGGATCGACAGCTCGGGCGGCTCGTTCTGCGCGGCCATCAGGGCGTCTGCCTCCGCGGCGCCGAGCATCGCCGTCCACTCCGCGGCCACCCAGTCGGGATAGGAGTGGCGCAGCGGCGGCGGCAGCGTGTCGATCCAGCCCGGGCCGGCTTCGGCGATGCGGCGCAGGACGGCGTTCGCGAGCCCGGCGGTGTGCCGGCCGGCGACGGCCTTCGCGAGCTCGACGGTCTCGTTCACGGCCGCCCGCGCAGGAATGCCGGACGCGAACAGCAGCTGGTATGCGCCGACCCGAAGCGCCGCGCGCAACGTCGGCTGCAGCCCGTCGGGCGGTCGGGACGCGAGCGTGTCCATGGCGTGGTCGAGCGTGCGCACGCGCTGCACCGTGCCGTAGGCGAGCCGCATCGCGAGGCGGCGGTCGCGCTCGTCGAGGCGGGCGCGGTCGGCCTCGGCGGCGAAGATCCGGTCGGCGTAGGCGTCCTCTTCGAACGTCCGCCGGGCGACCTCGTAGGCGGCGCGGCGCGCGCTCACGTCGCCCGCGCCGGCGGTGACCGGCGGCCGCGCAGGAACTCGGCGGCGGCCATGCGGCGCTTCCCGGCCGGCTGGAGCTCGTGGACGTCGAGAGCCCCCTCGCCGGTCGCGATCCGAAGCGCCTCGCGGTCCGCACCGACCGTACCCGCGGGGCCGTCTCCGGCGACGGCCGTCGCCCTCCACAGCGTCACCGGCAGGTCGTCGAGCTGCGCCCGGGCGCCGATATGCGGCGAGAGCGCACGCACCTGGTCGGCGATGCGCGCGGCCGGCCGGCTCCAGTCGACGCGGCGGTCGCCCGCCTCGATCCGGTGCGCGTAGGTCGGCTCGCCCTCCTGGGCCCGGCCGGACGTCTCGCCCCGGAGCGCCGCCGCGAGCAGCGGCACGCCCAGGTCGAGCGCGTGCTCGGCGACCGCGCCGGCGTCGTCGCCGGGAGCGATCGGGACGCGCTCGAGGCCGTGGATCGGCCCGGCGTCGAGCTCCGCCACGAGCTCGATCACGGCCGCGCCGGTCTCGCGGTCTCCGGCCATCAGCGCGCGCTCGATCGGCGCCGCGCCCCGCCACCGTGGCAGCGGCGACGGGTGCAGGTTGAAGAGCGGGTAGGCGCCCAGCAGCGGCGGCTTCAGGATCTGGCCGAACGCGACCACGGCGCCCGCATCGACGTCGGGTGGCGCCTCGCTGGCGCGCTCCTCCTGCACGACGGGCAGGCCCAGCTTCCCGGCCGCCGTCACGGCCGGCGGGGCCGCCGTCTTTCGCCCGCGGCCGGCCGGGCGGTCGGGCTGGGACACCACGACCGCGATCTCGATCCCGTCCTCGCGCGCCAGGCGCTCGAGCGCGCCGGCGGCGAACGCCGACGTGCCGAAGAACGCGATCCTCACGCCTTCAGGCGCAGCTCCCGCAGAGCCGCACGGCGGTCCTCCTTCGGCGCCCGGTCGATGATCAGGACGCCGTCCAGATGGTCGAGCTCGTGCTGGATCACACGCGCCTCGAGGCCGTCGGCCTCCACCTCGACCGGCTCGCCCGACTCGTCCAGGCCGCGGGCGACGACGCGCTCGTGGCGCTCGACCGGCACCGTCACCTCGCCGCCGAGCAGCGAGAGGCAGCCCTCGGTGTCGACCTCCATCTCGTCGGAGCGCACCGCGATCTCGGGGTTGATGATCGCCCGCACGGGATCGTCGGCGCCCGCCCGGTAGACGAACACGCGCCGCAGGACGCCGATCTGCGGCGCCGCCAGGCCGACGCCGTGCGAGCGGCGCATGATGTCGGCCATCCGCTCGACCAGGCCGCGGACGTCGTCGTCGACGTCGGCGATCTCGGTCGCGGGCACGCGCAGCGCGGGGTCGGGATACTGGCGCACGAGCCGCATGGCCATCGCGTGGTGCTCGCGCCGCTCCCGCTCGCGGATGCGGTCGCGCTCGGCCTCCTCCTCGGGAGTCGGCTCCGGTTCGGTCTCGGTGTCGACGTCGGCATCCGCCATACCCCGAATCCTACCGAGAGGCCTTCGCGGCCACGGCGGCCGTCGAGGCCACCTCGGCGTAGCCGTCGCCCAGCGCCGCGATGAACGCTGTGTGGACGTCGGAGGCGGGCACGGACCTGCCGCCGAACTCGAGCGGCATCGTCGCGCAGGCGTCGTGCACCACCGTCGCGGCGAAGCCGAGGTCGACCGCCGCCCGCACGGTGGCGTCGACGCACATGGAGGTCATCATCCCGCAGATCACGAGGGAATCGACGCCCTGGTCGCGCAGGTGCTTCTCGAGCGGCGTGTCGAGGAAGCTGTTCGGGTTCGCCTTCTGGATGACGGTCTCGCCGCCGGCCGGCCGCACGGCGTCGTTGATCTCGAAGCCGGGGGTGCCCGGCTGCAGGTACTCGGCGTCCGGGGCGTCCCAGACGTGCTGGATGTGGACGAGCGGCTCGCCCGACGCGCGGAAGCCGTCGAGCAGCTCGCGCGCATTGGCGGCGGCCTGCTCGGGGCCCTCGAGCGGGTTTCGCCCGCCCGGGAAGTAGTCGTTCTGGATGTCGACGATCACAAGCGCTCTGGTCATGCCGGCCAGCCTACCTGCAACCGGGGTCTGACCCCGAACGGAAGCGCAACAGATGTGTCACAGCCGACGTTCGGGGTCAGACCCCGATTCAGCCGAACGACTGCGGATCGACGTCCACCACCGCGGTGGCGTGTGCCCGGCGCAGGTCGGCCGCCAGGTCGCGGAGCAGGCCGCGCAGCACCGCCGCGGCGCGGCCGGCGGCGGTCGTCTTGATGAGGACGTGGCTGCGGCTGCGGTCGCGCAGCCGCTGGAGCGGCGCCGGGCCGAGCAGGATGTCACCCTCGAGCACGGGCGTGGCCGCCTCGGCGATCGTGGCGGCGACATCGTGCGCGAGCGTCGCCGAGTCGGCCGTCGTCAGCACGCGCACGAGCCGGCGAAACGGCGGGTAGCCGAGGTCGCGGCGACGCTCGAGCTCGCCCTCCAGGAACTCGCCCACCGCGTGCCGGGCCGCCAGCACGACCGCCCGGAGCTCCGGGCTCCAGGTCTGGATCAGCACCCGCCCGCGCGGGTCGCCCGGCCGGCCGGGACGGCCTGCGAGCTGCGTCAGCAGGCCGAACGTGCGCTCCTCGGCGCGGAAGTCGGGGATGGCGAGCGCCAGGTCGGCGTCGAGCACCGCGGCGACCGAGACGCCGGGCATGTCGTGGCCCTTGGCGACGAGCTGGGTGCCGACGAGCACTGCCGCGTTCGCCCGCCGGAACGCCCGCAGCGTCGCCTCCGGCTCGCCCGGGCGAGCGGCGATGTCGGCGTCGAGCCGCATCACCTCGAGCCGCGGGTAGCGGGCCCGCAGGTCGTCCTCGACGCGGGCCGTGCCGGCACCGATGTGGGCCAGGTCGACCGAGCCGCACGTCGCGCAGGCGCGCGGCAGCGGCTGGGCAAGGCCGCAGTGGTGGCAGACGAGCCGGCGGCCGTGCAGGACGAGCGACACATCGCAGCGGGGGCAGCGCCACGTGCGCCCGCAGGTGCGGCAGTGGATGGCCGAGGCGGCGCCGCGCCGGTTCTGGAGCAGGATCGCGCGGCCGCCGCGGTCGTCGATCGCCGCGAGCGCGTCGATCAGCGGCCTGGTGAGCGGGTAGCCGCCGTCGGCGCGCAGGTCGACGATCTCGACCGCGGGCAGCGGCCCGCCGACCCGGCTCGGCAGGCTGGCGCGGCGCGGGATCCCGGCCCACGACTCGGGCCGCGGCGTGGCCGTCCCGTAGATGACCACGGCCCCCTCGAGCCTGCCCCGCTTCGCCGCCACCCGGCGGGCGTCGTAGCGCGGGTCGGCCTCGTGCTTGTACGACGCGTCGTGCTCCTCGTCGACGGCGATCACGCCCAGGTCGGGCACCGCCGCGAAGATCGCCGAGCGGGCGCCGACGACAACGCGGGCCTCGCCGGCCGCGATGCGGGCGTGCTCGGCGCCGCGGCGGGCCGGCGAGATGCCGCTGTGGAGCACCGCGACCGTGGGGCCGAACCGGGCGGTGAAGCGGGCCGCCGTCTGCGGCGTGAGCGCGATCTCGGGCACGAGCACGATCGCGCCGCGCCCCCGTGCGAGCGCCGCGTCGATCACGCGCAGGTACACCTCGGTCTTGCCCGAGCCGGTGACGCCGTGGACGAGCACGTCGCCGCCGCCCCCGTCGAGCGTCTCGACGCATGCAGCCACCGCGGCTTCCTGCTCCGGCGTGAGCGTGACCCGTACGTCGTCGGCGAGCGCCTGCGGCGCCGGATCGAGCGCCACCAGGCCGCGATCGGCCATCCGCCGCACCGTGTCGCGCGTCGTCCCCGCCGCCGAGACGAGGTCGGAGAGCGGCAGCGGCGCGAGGCCGACGTGCGCGAGCACCTCGGCCTGGCGGCGGGTGGCCCCCTCCATCGTCACGAGCCGCACCCACGGCTCGGGCGCACGCGTCCCCGCCGCGGGCGGCAGGACGAGCCCGACCGCCCGGGAGAGCGTCGACGCGTACGAGGCCGCGATCCACTCGGCCAGCGCCAGCAGCGGCTCGGGCACCGACCCGACCACGCCCAGCACCGGCTTCAGCCCTTCGCCGTCGCCCTCCGCCACCTCCGTGACGACGCCGCGCACCGTCCGCGCGCCGAGCTCCACCTCGACCAGCGCGCCGCGGTCGACGTCGCTCTCGGCGAGGTAGTCGAACCCCTGGTCGACCGCCCGCGCGGTGACCAGCGGATGCACCCGCGCAATCACGACCGGGTCGTGAAGTCGACCACGACCGGCACCCCCTCGAGCCCCAGCCGGCGGCGGAGCTGGTTCTCGACGAAGAAGCCGTAGTCGCGGTTCACGAGCTTGCGGTCGTTCGTGACGATCCGGAAGCGCGGCGGGCGGGTGCGGTACTGGGTCGCGTAGAGCATGTTCAGGCGCCGCCGGCCCTGGCGGGGCGGCTCCCGCATCGCGCCGATCTCGGCCATGGCCCGGTTGAGCTGGCCGGTCGGGACGCGAGATGTGTAGCGGCCGAACACCTCCTCGACGGCGTCGAGCAGCTTGTCCACGTTCCGGCCGGTGACCGCCGAGGACGTCACGATCGAGGGCCGCTGGCGCAGCTTCCCGCCCAGCCGGTCGACGACGTCGTCCACCGTCGTCTCGGCGATGTCCCATTTGGAGAGCACGACGATCGTGGCGCAGCCGGCCTTGCGGGCGACGTCGGCCACCGCGAGGTCGCCCTCGACCAGGCCCTGCGACGAGTCGATCAGGACGAGCGCGACATCGGCCCGCTCGGCCGCGGCCAGCGCGCGCACCTCGCTGTAATACTCGACCCCCTGGCGGTGGCGGCGCTTGCGGCGCAGGCCGGCCGTGTCGATCAGCCGGAACCGGCGGCCGCCGCGCACGAAGGGCGTGTCGATCGCGTCGCGGGTCGTCCCCGGCCGGTCGGACACGATCACCCGCGGCCGGCCGAGGATGGCGTTCAGGAGCGACGACTTGCCGACGTTGGGCCGGCCCAGGATGGCGACGCCGATCTCGTCGCTGCCGTCGTCCGCCGGCCGGCCGCCGTCCTCGACCGCGTCGAGCCGGTCGACGATCGCGTCGAGCAGGTCGCCCGTATTGCGGCCGTGCAGCGCCGACACCGGGATCGGCTCGCCAAGGCCCAGGCGGTGGAGCTCGAGCGCCAGCGGCTCGTGGGCGGCGTCGTCGATCTTGTTCGCGATGAGCACGACGGGCCGGTGCGAGCGGCGCAGGATCTGGGCGATCTCCTCGTCGCCCGCGACCACGCCGGCGCGGGCGTCGATGACCGCCGCGACGACGTCGGCCTCCTCGACCGCCAGCCGCGCCTGCGCGGCCACCTCCGCCTGCATCGGAGACTCGTCGCCGGCGTCGACGCCGCCCGTGTCGATGAGAACGAACCTGCGCCCGCGCCACTCGCACAGCACCTCGTTGCGGTCGCGGGTTACCCCCGGCTGCTCGTCCACGACCGCGTGCCGCGACGACGTCAGCCGGTTCACGAGCGTCGACTTGCCCGCGTTCGGGAACCCGACGACGGCGACCACGCCGACCCGCTCCGTCGTCCCGCTCATCGCGACTGCTCGTACAGGGTGCGGATCTCGGCCATGAGCTCGTCGGCCGTCTCCCGGTAGGCCTGCGCCGGGCGGCGGTCGCCGCGCTCGTACGTCCGTGGCGAGCCGAAGCTGATGTCCACGCGCCGGCCGGGCCGCCACGTCCCCGTGCCGCGGATCGCGACCGGGATCACCGGCGCGTCCTCGACGACGGCGCAGCGCCCGGCGCCGGCCTTCGCCCCTTCGAGGTCGGCCTGGCGGGTGCCCTGGATGAAGATCCCGACGACGCCGCCGCCCTCCATCGTCTCGTGCACGATCCGCAGCGCATCGCGGTCGGGCTCGCCCCGGCGGACGGGGAAGGCGCCGCCCCAGCGGACGACCCGGCCGAAGACGGGGACGCGGAGGAGCTCGCTCTTCGCCATGTAGCGGATGCTGCGCGGCTGCACCTGGCCGAGGGCGGGGATGTCCCACCAGGACTCATGGTTCGAGACGAACATGAAGGCGCCGGCCACCGGCACGTGCTCGAGGCCGTGCACGCGGGGACGCAGCAGCACCCGCACGATGCCGCTCAGCGCCCGCCGGATCCACACCCAGGCGGCGTCGTAGCCGGCCATCTCGGCCGAGGTCATGCCGCGCCCTCGACCAGCCGCACGACGGCGTCGACGGCCTCGTCCACGGACAGCGCCGACGTGTCGATCACGTGTGCGTCCGGGGCAGGCGCCATCTGCGCGGCGTCGCCGCGGTCGCGGGCCGCGATCGTCCGGCCCACCTCGTCGGTGGCGAGGCCGAGATCGACGGCCCGACGGGCGGCGCGGGCCTCGAGCGAGGCGGTCAGATACACCTTGACGTCGGCGTCGGGGCACACCCGGCTGCCGGTGTCGCGGCCCTCGAGCACCGCATCCCGGGCCAGCGACCGCTGGCGGTCGCGCATGCGCGCCCGCACCTGGGGATGGCGGGAGACGGCGCTCACGCGGGCCGAGACGTCCTCTCCGCGCAGGTCGACCGCAGCCGGGGGCGGCTCGCCGACGAGGGCCGCCAGCGCGTCGCCGTCGTCGGCGTCGACGCCGCGCGCCATCGAGACGGCCGTCAGCTCGCGGTACATCAGGCCGGTGTCGACGTAGCGGTAGCCGAGCCGCGCCGCCACGGCCCGGGCGACCGTGCTCTTGCCCGCGCCCGCCGGGCCGTCGATGGTGATCACCACCGCGCCCTCCGTGCACCAAAAGGGGTCTGACCCCGCCTGGTGCGCGTCATCCCGTCACCCCGGCCAGGCGCTCCGGGAAGTCCGGGAAGCTGACGCCGAGGGCGTCCGAGCCGTGCACGTCGACGCCCTGCTGGGAGCAGACGCCGGCGATCGCCCCCAGCATGGCGACGCGATGGTCGCCGGCGGCGTCGACGTTGCCCCCGCGCAGCCGGGCGGGCACGCCGCGGATGCGGAAGCCGTCCTCGAGCGCCTCGGCATGGCCGCCGACGGCGTTCAGCGCCGCAACGACCGTCGCGATCCGGTCGGACTCCTTCACCCGCAGCTCGCCGGCGCCGCGGATGGTGGTCTCGCCGCGGGCGAAGCAGGCCAGCAGCGCCACCAGCGGCAGCTCGTCGATCAACGCCGGCACCAGTTCGGGCTCGACGTCGGTCGCGACCAGCTCGGCCGGCCGCACCTCGACGTCGGCCACCGGCTCGGCCCCGGCCAGGCGGCGGTTGAAGAGCCCGACGCGGGCGCCCATCCGCTCCAGCACCGTCAGCAGGCCGGTGCGGGTCGGGTTGATGCCGATCCCGCGCAGCGTCAGCCCCGAGCCTTGCACCACCGTCGCGGCGACGATGAACGGCGCAGCCGAGGAGAAGTCTCCCGGCACGCGCACCTCATCGAGGTCGAGTCGCGTCACCGGCGAGACCGCCACCCGGCCGGGCTTGCGGTCGACCGGGACGCCCGCCTCGCGCAGCATGCGCTCGGTGTGGTCGCGGGTGGGCACGGGCTCCTCGACCACCGTCATCCCCCGCTCCGCGAAGAGGCCGGCCAGGAGGACGCACGACTTCACCTGGGCGGACGCGACCGGTAGGCGGTACGTGACGGGTGAGACCTCGCCCGTCACATGCATCCGCACCGGCGGGCAGCCGTCGGTCGTCTCGAGGGCGACCCCCATCTCCGCGAGCGGGCCGGCGATGCGGCCCATCGGGCGGCGGCGGATGCTGGCGTCGCCGTCGAGCACGAACTCGCCCAGCTGGCCGGCCAGGATGCCCGGCAGGAGCCGCATCAGCGTCCCGGCGTTCTCGACGTCGATCCGGCCCTCCGGCTCCTGTAGGCCGCGCAGGCCGACGCCGTGGACGCGCAGGACGTCGTCGTCGGCCCGCTCGATCTTCACACCGAGCCCACGCATCGTCGAGACGGTGGCGAGGGTGTCGGCCGACGCGCCGAAGCCGTGCACCGTGACCGGCCCGTCGCAGAGCGACGCCACCATCACCGCCCGGTGGCTGATCGACTTGTCGCCGGGGACGGACAGCTCGCCCGAGATCGCGCCCGCCGGACGGAAGCGCGCGCCGGCCGCGCTCACGGCTCGACCGCCGCCGTCGCCACCGCGCCGTAGCCCTGCGCGTCGAGCAGCTCGACCGCCCGTTCGGCCTGTGCGGCGCCGGCCACGAGGACGACCACGGTCCCGCCGACGTCGGCCGACATGTGGTGCAGCTCGAAGTCCTCGATGTTGATCCGTTCCGCCCCGAGCGCCTGCGTGATCCCCGAGAGCACGCCCGGGCGGTCGGGCACGTGCACGCGGACGCGGTAGAGCTCCTCGGGCACGGCCGGGTAGGCCGCCTGCAGGAGGCGGCGGCGGTTGCCGGACGCCTCGGCCACCCAGCGGGCGATGAACCCGGCGTCCTCGCGCTCGAGCGCGCGCGTGAGCTCGTCGATCCGGCGGCTGTGCTCGCGCAGGCCGTCGAGGAGGGCGTCGCGGTTGTCCAGGAAGATGTCCACCCAGATGCGGGCGTTCGCGCCCGCGACCCGGGTCATGTCGCGGAACGAGCCGCCGACGGCGGCGAGCGGGTCGTGGCCGTCGACGCGGCCGGAGCCCGCCTGGTTCATCAGCACGTTCGCAATCGCGTGCGGCAGGTGGCTCGTGAGGGCGACCAGGCGATCGTGCGCGTCGGGATCGATCGCCACCGGGCGCGCGCCGAGGCCCGCGACGAAGGCGTGCAGGCGGCGGTGGCACTCGGGGTCAGTCTCGGCCGCCGGCGTCAGGAACCAGGTGGCGCCCGTGAACATGTCGGCGCGGGCGTTGCGGACGCCGCGGGCCTCGGAGCCGCACACCGGGTGGCCGCCGACGAAGCGACCGCTGCGGCCGGCCGCCGCCATCAGCCGGGCCTTGGTCGAGCCGACGTCGGACACGGCGCAGCCCGCGCCGGTCGCCTCGAGCGTGCGGCCGACGAGCTCGGGCAGCCGGGCGACCGGCCCGCAGACCACGGCGATGTCGGCGGCGGCGACGGCGCCTTCGAGCGAGTCGGCGACGCTCGTTGCGGCGCCGGTCTCGAGCCCGGCCGCGGCGGCGTCCGGATCGGGATCGAATGCCACCACCTCGTCTCCGCGCCCCGCGGCGGCGAGGCCGACCGAGCCGCCGATCAGGCCGAGGCCGACGACGGCGACCCGCATCAGGTCACTCCTCCCGGCGCGGTCGCCGCCTCCCCGCGCATCAGCTCGGCGAGCCGGAACGCCAGGTCGAGCGACTGGCGGGCGTTCAGGCGCGGGTCGCACAGGCTGTGGTAGCGGACGCTGAGATGATCCTCGAGCACCGCCTCGGCCCCGCCGAGGCACTCCGTCACGTCCTCGCCGGTGAACTCGAGGTGGATCCCGCCGGGCCACACGCCGCACTCACGGCAGGCGGCGAAGAACCCGCCGATCTCGGCCATGATGTCCTCGAACCGGCGCGTCTTCAGCCCATCGGGCATGCGGATCACGTTCGCGTGCATCGGGTCGCTCGCCCACACCACCGGATGGCCGGCGTCGGTGACCGCGCGGATGATCGGCGGCAGCGCCTCGGCGGCGCGGTCGGCGCCCATCCGGCAGATCAGCGTCAGCCGGCCCGGCGTGCGGTCGGGATCGAGCCGGGCGCACAGGTCGAGCACCTCGGACGGCGTCGCGGTCGGCCCGATCTTGCAGCCGAGCGGGTTGCCGACGCCGGCGAAGAACTCGGCATGGGCGCCGTCGGCGGCCCGGGTGCGCTCGCCGACCCACAGCATGTGGGCGGAGCAGTCGTACCAGCGGCCGGTGAGCGAGTCGCGGCGGGTGAGCGCCTCCTCGTAGTCGAGCAGCAGGCCCTCGTGGCTCGTCCAGACGTCGACCTCGTGCAGGCGCCGCTCGCGCTCGAGGTCGATCCCGCAGGCCGCCATGAAGGCCAGCGCCCGCTCGATCTCGGCCGCGATGCGCTCGTACCGCCGGCCCTCGGGCGAGCTGGCGACGAACTCCTGGTTCCAGAGGTGTACCTTCGTCAGGTCGGCGAAGCCGCCCTTGGTGAACGCGCGCAGCAGGTTGAGCGTGGCCGCCGACTGGTGGTAGCCCTGCACCATGCGCTCCGGATCGGGCGTGCGCGCGGCCAGGGTGGGAGCGTCGTCGTGCACCATGTGGCCGCGGAAGCTCGGGATCTCGATGCCGTCGACGAGCTCGACCGGCGAGGAGCGCGGCTTCACGAACTGGCCGGCGATCCGGCCGACCTTGACGACGGGCAGCATGGCGCCGTAGGTCAGCACCGCCGCCATCTGGAGCATGATCTTCAGCTTCTCGCGGATCGTGACCGCGGAGAAGTCGCCGAAGGACTCTGCGCAATCGCCGGCCTGCAGCAGGAACCCGCGGCCGGCGGCCACCTCGGCCAGCGCCGCCTGCAGGTTGCGGGCCTCGCCGGCGAAGACGAGCGGCGGCATCCCGAGCAGCTGCTCGCGGACGTCGCGGGCGTGGTCGGCGTCGGGCCATTCCGGCTGCTGCTCGGCCGGGATCGACCGCCACGACGCGGGCGACCAGGTTTCGGGTGGGGCTGCCATTCTCGCCCGCATCCTACCGATGCGCATGGCGGCGAAGTCCCGTCCGGCGTTGGCTACAGTGGCCGCGCACATGACCCGCATCTTCTCCGGCATCCAGCCCACCGGGCAGAAGCATCTGGGCAACTACATCGGGGCGATCCGCCATTACGTCAGCGACCAGGATCTGGGCGAGGCGTTCTACTGCGTGGTCGACCTGCACTCGATCTCGGTCGCCTACGACCGCGACACCCTGGCCGAGAACACGCTCGACACCGCCGCGACCCTGCTCGCCGCGGGCCTCCAGCCCGACCGCTGCACGCTCTTCGTCCAGAGCCACGTCCCCGCCCACAGCGAGGGCGCATGGCTGCTCGGCGCCGTGGCGTCGTTCGGCGAGCTGTCGCGGATGACGCAGTTCAAGGACAAGAGCGAGGGCCGTGAGTCCGTTTCGGTCGACCTCTTCACCTACCCGGTGCTGCAGGCGGCCGACATCCTGCTCTACGACACCGACCGGGTGCCGGTCGGCGACGACCAGCGCCAGCACCTCGAGCTCGCCCGCAACATCGCCCAGCGGTTCAACAGCCGCTACGGCGAGACGCTGCGGCTACCCGAGGCGGCCATCCCCAGCACCGGCGGCCGGGTCATGGATCTGCAGGAGCCGACCCGCAAGATGTCGACGACCGGCGGGACGCCGCAGGGCACCGTGCTCGTCGTCGACCCGCCCGAGGTCGTGGCGAAGAAGGTGCGCTCCGCGGTCACCGACTCGGGCCGCGAGGTGCGCCGCGGCGAGGGCAAGGAGGGGATCGCGAACCTGATCGAGATCGCCGCCGTCGCGACCGGCCGAAGCGCCGAGGAGGTCGAGACCGCCTACGACGGCGCCGGCTACGGCCAGTTCAAGACCGACGTCGCCGACGCGGTCGTCGAGTACCTGCGCCCGGTGCGCGAGCGCTACCTCGAGCTGCGCGCCGACCCTGATCATCTGCAGGCGGTGTTGGCCGCCGGGGCCGAGCGGGCGCGTGAGGTCTCGGGTGCGACCGTCACGCTCATCAAGGAGCGGATGGGCTTCGCGCCGGCGGCCGGTTAGGGCGGCGGGCGGCTGAGCCAGCGGCGTTCGGCGTGCAGCTTTGGAGTGTGCGGCGGCTGGGGGCGGGTCGATGGGTAGTGCGCCGTTCGCGTATCTGGCTTCGAGTCGGGCCAGGCGTAGCGCCGGGCCTGGCGCGTGGTCGTGGGGCGCGTAGCTGGTCGAGATGGGCATCGAGGGCACGATGACGTGCGGCTGTCACGCACCCGTTGGCCTGCCACACGCCCATCAGCGTCCTGACGAAGTCCCTGCCGCTGCGCGTCGTCTGGAACGCCTGTGAGTGTCGGGGATCTGCAAATGACACATGCCGATACCGCCAACTGCCTTTATCAGCGGGGGTAACCGTCGGCCGCACCACCACGCAGGCGGCGACCCAATCCCCCGGGCAGCACCGCCGCACCTGACGGCTACCCCGCTGCCAGCACCTCAGCCGCCGCCCGCTCGCCCGCCAGGGCAGCGCCCTCCATGAAGCTGGGCAGCGCCGATGTCTCGGCGCCGGCGTAGTGGATTCGGTCGTCCGGGTCGGCCAGGCGGCTGCCCCAGCCGTCCAGCTCGCCCGGGGCGAAGATCAGGTAACTGCGCCGGTAGGAGACGCGCACGATCCGCTCCAGCCGGGCGCCGAAGCAGGCGCGGACAGCCTCGCCGACCGCGCGGTCGGCGATCGTGGGCGGCTGCCGGAGCAGCCATGCCGCCGGTGTGGAGCCGACGAAGCTCCCCAGCGTGCGCGGGCCGTGGCGGTACGTGTAGCCGATCACGGAGTCGGTGATCACGGCCGCCGGCGCACCGTCGGGCAGGTCGGCGTCGAGGACGAAGAGCGACTTCACCGCCATCCCGTAGCGACCGACCGGCGTCGGGCGCAGACCGCGGATGCGCGCACGCGCGTGCAGCGGCACGGCGACGATCGCCCTGCCGGCTCGAATCGGCGCCCCGCTCGGCGACTCCACCTCGACGCCGTCGCCAGTGTCCCGGACGGCGCCCGCAGGCCGACCCAGCAGCACCCGGTCGCCCAATCCGTCCGCGATCCGCTCGGCGAAGCCGCCCGCGCCGTCGGCGAAGCGCAGCTCCGACCCGTCGCCGGCGCCGCTTCGGGCCGCATGCTTCACGGCCAGCGCCCGCAGCGACATCTGCCGCAGCGGCACGGTCGACGCCGTGATCGCGATCGCCGTCTCGCACGCCGCCCACTCTTGGGCCGAGGCGCCCTCGGCCGCCAGCCAGTCGGCGACGGTCAGGACATCGTCGTGCGGCCCGGCCTCCCCGCCCAACCGCTCCAGCTCGGCGCCGAGACGCAGGTAGGCGCCCTCGGCCCGGGCGAACATGCGGCCGCCGACGTGCCAGCGGACGGGCACCGGGCCGTGGTCGCCCCAGCCGACCTCGGAGTCGCGCAGCTCCGCCCCGACCTCGCCCGCGACGGTGCGCAGCGCCTCGTTCACGCGGTCGACCGCCTCTCCCCCGGCCTCGAACCGCACCCCCGCAGCGGTCGGTGTCCACACCCGCCCGCCGACCCGCCCCGAGGCCTCGAGCACGACGACGTCCGCCCCGTCGGCCTGCAGGCGATGGGCGGCGACGAGGCCGGAGATGCCCGCGCCGACGACGACGGCGTCATGCACCGCGCAGCGCCTCCACCTCGGTGTCGGTCAGCTCGCGCCACTCGCCGGGAGCGAGGTCGCCCAGCTCGAGGCCGCCGTAGGCGGAGCGATGCAGCCCCCGGGCCGGATGCCCGACCGCGGCGAGCATCCGCCGCACCTGGCGGTTCCGGCCCTCGTGGATCGTGATCTCGACCCATCCCGGGCCGGCCAGGCGCACCTCGGCCGGCGCCGTCGGCCCGTCCTCCAGCTCGACGCCGCGGCGCAGCCGTTCGAGCACCGGCTCGCCAGGATCGGCCGCGACCCGGGCCACGTAGGTCTTGCGGACGCCGTGGCGCGGATGCATCAGCCGGTCGGCCAGCGCGCCGTCGTTCGTGAGCAGGAGCAGGCCGGTCGTCTCGCGGTCGAGCCGGCCCACCGGGAAGAGCCGTGCCGGCGCTTGCACGAGCTCGACGACCGTCGGCCGGCCCTGCGGGTCGCGCGCCGTCGTCACCACGCCGGCCGGCTTGTGCAGAAGCACGACCATCGTCGCCTGCACATGCACCGGTCGGCCGTCGACGCGCACGTCGTCGCCCTCGGAGACGAGCGTCCCGAGCTCCGCGGCCGCGCCGTTCACCGTGACCCGGCCGGCGCGGATGACCTCGTCGGCCGCGCGCCGTGAGCCGACTCCGGTGGACGCGAGATAGCGGTTAAGCCTGACCGGCACGCTGGTCGGCCACCACATGCAGCCGTGCCCGCAGCGCCTCGTGATCGGCGTCCGGCAGGTCGAAGTCGCCCAGGCCGGGGAGGCTCGCCAACCCCTCCTCGAGGCCGAACGCGCGCTCGAAGAGGCCGGTCGCCTTGTAGAGCACCGGCTGTCCCGGCGTCTCGCCGCGGCCCGACTCCTCGATCAGCCCGCGCTCGAGCAGGCCGGCGACGGCCGAGTCGGCGGCGACGCCGCGGATGCGGGCGATCTCGGGCCGCGACACCGGGCCCAGGTAGGCAACCACGGCCAGCGTCTCCGTCGCGGCCTGGCTGAGCGGGCGCGTCTGGGCGCGGTTCACGAGCCGGGCGCACGCCGTCGCGGTCGCCGCCGACGCGCGGAAGCCGTAGCCGCCCGCGACGCGCTCGAGCACGACGCCCGAGCGGCCCTCGCCGTAGCGATCGCCGAGGGCGTCGAGGGCGCGCTCGACCCGGGCCGGCGCAGCCTCGGTCAGCGCCGCCAGCTCGCGCACGGTGAGCGGCTCGGAGGCGACGAAGAGCAGCGCCTCGACGGTGTGCGTCAGCTCCGCCATCAGGCGATCGCCCGCTCGCCGCTGGGCGTGCCCCGGCGGGTGACCCGGATCGGGCCGAACACCGCGGGCTGCTCGGGGACGATCTCGCCGCTCTTGTAGAGCTCGAGCACGGCCAGGAAGGCGGCCGCCTGGGCCAGCCGGTCGAGCCCCGCGACGGCCTCGTCGAAGGCGAACGCGCGCCGCTCGCGCAGGAGCTTGCGGAACTCCGCCAGGAAGTGCGAGACCGGGACGAGCCGGCGGCGCACGGCCGAGAGGTCGATCTCCGGCAGCGGCTCGAGCAGGCGGCCGACGGCCGCGTGCAACGCCCACGGGTCTTCCGAGAACGGCACGACCACGGGCTGCGGCCGCGGCGCCAGCGGCGCGGGCCCGGCCCGGAAGACGCGCTGCTCCGCGCCGGCCCGCTCGGTCAGCCAGCGGGCGGCCGCGGCGAAGCGGCGGTACTGGAGCAGCCGCGCCAGCAGCTCGGCCTCGGCCTGCTCGGCGGTGAACGGCTCCTCCTCGTCCTCCTCGCCCGGGAAGAGCAGGCGCACCTTGATCTCGAGCAGCGCGGCGATCAGGACGAGGAACTCGCTGGCCGACTCGAGGTCGAGCACCCCGTCGTCGTAGGCGTGCTCGACGTAGGCGACGACCACCTCGGCGATCGGCAGCTCCGCCAGCTCGATCTCCTCGCGCATCACAAGCGCGAGCAGCAGGTCGAACGGCCCCTGGAACACGTCCAGGTCGAGCATGAGATCGGCGACGATCATGAACGCGTCATTCTAGGAAGGTGCCCGGATGCCCAGCCAATCGGCGGGCCAGGATCACGTACGGATCGCCGCCGGGGACGAAGGCGAGGTCGCGCCCGATCTCCTGCCAGCCACGACCATGGTACAGCCGCAGCGCGCCAGCGTCGTCCTGGCGGGCCGAGAGCACCGCGGCGGCGTGCGGGAGGTGTTCCAGCAGGAGGTCGTGCAGCCGGCCGCCGATCCCCTGCCGCTGGCACCGCGGCCGCACCGCCAGGTCGACGACCACGAACGGCTCGGCCAACCACCGCGCCGCCTCCCGCGGCGCCAGCGCGTCCCCGACCCGCTCGTGCCACCACTGCCCGGGACGGCTCGTGTGGCCGTACCCGAACCCGACCAGGTCGGCCCCGGCCGCCCACGCGGCGGCCGCCCGGAACCCCGGGAGCGTCGCGTGCCGGGCGAGCGACTCGCGGAAGCGATCGGCTGCCTCGGGCGGCTCGCGGTGCGGCGGGGCGGCGAACGCCTCGGCGTACACGTCCGCCAGGCCGTCGGTCATGTGCGCGGCGATGTCGCCGTCGAGCAGCGCGAGCACCTGCGCCGCCACAGGTCAGACGAGCGCGGCCGCGCCCAGCAAGGCCCGGGCCTCGGCCAGGAAGTCGCCGTCCGGCCGCACCCGGAAGCCCGGCCCCAGCCGCAGCATCTTCGGCCCGGCGGACGTCTGCACCTCGAGCTCGACCGGCGCCTGGCCGGGGTACTCGCCGATCAGCGTCTTCAGCTCGTCCATCACCCCGGCGGCGACGACGCGGGCGTCGACCCGCAGCCGCACGACCTCCTGGTCGGGCACGGCCTCGAACGGGATCACCTCGAGCGCGAGCAGCTGCACCTTGCCCTCGGAGCGGCGGTCGACCCGGCTCTTCACGAGGACGACGGCGTCGGGCCGAAGCGTCGGGCGGCACAGCTCCCAGGTGCTCGCGAACACGACCACCTCGGCCGTCGAGGTCACGTCGTCGAGCTCGGCCACCGCCATCTGGTCGCCCTTCTTCGTCAGCAGCTGGCGCAGGCCCGAGACGATGCCGCCGACCGTGATCACCTTGCCGTCGGGCAGCTCCTCGATCGCCTTCAGGGGGACGTCGACCTTGCGGGCGAGCTGGTCGCGCAGCGGCGCCAGGGGATGGCTGGAGACGTACAGCCCGAGCACCTCCTTCTCCCGCCGCAGCAGCTCGTCGCGCGGCCACTCCTCCCCCACGACCGGCGGGTGGCTGCGCATCGCCGGCCCCGAGCCGTTCAGGCCGTCGCCCTCGAGGTCGAAGATCGAGCCCTGGCCGACCATGGCGTCTGCCTGCGTCTTCTGGCCGTTCGCGAGCGCCCGCTCGAGCACCTCCATCATGCCCTGGCGGGTGGCGCCGGTGGAGTCGAGCGCGCCGCAGGCGATCAGGCTCTCGAGCATGCCCCGGTTCGTCACCGCCATGTCGACCCGCTCGCAGAAGTCCCAGATCGACTCGATCGGCCGGTCTTCCCGGGCGGTGATGATCGCGCGGACGGCGCCGTCGCCGACCCGCTTCACGGCGGAGAGCCCGAACCGGATCTTGCCGTCGACCACGGTGAAGTCCGAGCGGCTCGTGTTCACGTCCGGCGGCAGCACCTCGAGGCCCATGTCGGCGCACTCCGTCACGTAGAACGGGACGCGGTCCTTGGTCGACATGACCGACGAGATCAGGGCGGCCATGTACTCGGCCGGGTAGTTCGCGCGCAGGTAGGCGGTGCGGTAGGCGATCAGCGCGTAGCAGGCGGCGTGCGCCTTGTTGAAGGCGTAGTCGGCCGCGACCTCGATCTTCGCCCAGAGCGACTTGCCGACGGCCTCGGACGCGCCGTTGGCGGCGCAGCCCTGGATGAACTTCTCCTTGAGCGAGGCCATGAGCGAGGCGACCTTCTTGCCGATCGCCTTGCGCAGGTCGTCCGCCTCGGCGGGCGTGAAGCCGGCCACCGCCTTGGCGATCTCCATGAACTGCTCCTGGTAGATGCAGATCCCGTAAGTGCCCTCGAGCAGCGTCCGCAGGCGCTCGTCCTCGTACTTGACCCGGCTCGGGTCGGCCTTGTTGCGGGCGTAGTCGGGGATGAACTGCATCGGCCCCGGCCGGTAGAGCGCGTTCAGGGCGATCAGGTCCTCGAACTCGGTCGGCTTCACCTGGCGCAGGGCGTCACGCATGCCCGACGACTCGAACTGGAACACGCCGGTGGCGTCGCCGCGGGCCATCATCTCGTAGGTCTTGCGGTCGTCGAGCGGCAGCGCGTCGATGTCGAGGCGCACGCCCGTGGACTGCTCGACCACCTCGATGGCGCGGTCGATCACGTCGAGGTTGCGCAGGCCCAGGAAGTCCATCTTGAGCAGCCCCAGCGCCTCGACGTCGCCCATCGAGAACTGGGTCACGACCTCGGAGTCGGTGCCCTTCTGCTGCAGCGGCAGGTACTCGGTCAGCGGCCGGTCGCCGATCACGACCGCCGCGGCGTGGATCGAGTCGTTGCGGACGACGCCCTCGAGCGGCAGGGCCATGTCGACGATCTTCTTCGTCGTGTCGTCGGTGTCGTAGGAGCGGCGCAGCTCGGCGCCCGGCTTCATGCACGCCTCGAAGGTGATCTTGGGCACCTCGGGCACGAGCTTGGCGATCCGGTCGACCACGCCGTAGGGGATGCCCATCACCCGGCCGGCGTCCTTGATCGCAGCCTTCGGCTGCATCTTGCCGAACGTGATGATCTGGGCGACGTTGCGGCGGCCGTACTTCTCGGCCACGTAGTTGATCACCCGCTCGCGGCCGGCCACGGCGAAGTCGACGTCGACGTCGGGGAGCGACTTGCGGCCGGGGTTCAGGAAGCGCTCGAAGAGGAGCGAGTAGCGCATCGGGTCGAGGTCGGTGATGCGCAGGCAGTAGGCGACCAGCGAGCCGGCGGCCGAGCCGCGGCCGGGGCCGACCGAGACGCCGTCGGCGCGGGCGAAGCGGATGAAGTCCCACACGATCAGGAAGTAGTCGGGGAAGCCCATCTCCTCGATCGTCTTCAGCTCGAACTCGAGCCGGCGGCGCAGCTCCGGCGTCTCCGCGCCGTAGCGCTCGCGCAGGCCGGCCTCGGCCAGCTCGCGCAGGTAGGCCGGCGCGGTCTTCCCGTCCGGCACGTCGAACTTCGGCAGGTGCAGCGTCTCGAGGTCGATGTGCGCGTTGCAGCGCTCGGCGATCTCGACGGTGCGGCGGAGCATGTCCTCGCCCCACGGGTGCGCCATCAGCTCGTACATCTCCTCGGGGCTCTTCAGGTAGAAGCCGTGGTTGGAGAAGCGGAATCGGTTGGGGTTGTCGAGCGTGTCGTTCGTCTGGATGCAGAGCAGCGCCTCGTGCGGGATGGCGTCGGCGGCCGTCAGATAGTGGACGTCGCCGGTGCCGACGAGCGGCAGGCCGGAATCGCGGGCGAGCGCGGCCAGGCGCGGATTGATCTGTGTCTGGATGTCGATGCCGCCGTCCTGCAGCTCGACGTAGACGTCGTCGCGGCCGAAGATGTCCGCCAGCCGCTCGAGCTCCGTGCGGGCGAGGCCGTCGTCACCCTCGACGAGCGCCTTGCACACGCGCCCGGACAGGCAGCCCGAGAGGGCGATGATGCCGTCGGCGTGCGCCGACAGCTGCTCGAGGTCGACCCGGGGCCGGTACCAGTAGCCGTCCAGGTAGGCGGACGAGACCAGCCGGACGAGGTTGTGGTAGCCCTCGGTCGTCTCGGCGAGCAGCGTCAGGTGCGCGCGCCGCTCCTTCTGGACGCGGCTCGCGTGGTCGTCGACCACGTACATCTCGCAGCCCAGGATGGGCTTCACACCGGCCTTTCCGGCGGCCCGCGTCAGCTCGACGGCGCCCGCCATCGAGCCGTGGTCGGTGAGCCCCACCGCAGGCATGCCCAGGTCGGCCGCACGGTCGACCAGGGGGCCGATCCGGCACGCGCCGTCGAGGATCGAGTACTCGCTGTGGACGTGCAGATGGACGTACGGCGGGGACTCGGGCACGGGGTAGCCAGTCTATCGAGCGGGGGCGACGGAGCCGGGGCGCGGCGGGACGGGCGACCGGCCTTGCAGCCGGCCGCCCGACGCCGCAGGTTCAGCTTTCGCCGAGGGCGCCGTGGTGGCGCCGCACAGCGATGACGGTCGCACCCGCGATGGCCGCGGCAGCGCCGCCGACCACCGGAATCGTGCGCCGGCGCGTCGGCCGGCTGCGCCGGCGCGCGGTGCTCAGCATGGAGTGTGCCTTGCGGCGCACCACGCGCTTGGCAACCCGGGTGCCGACGACGTACGTCGCGTATCCGATAGCTGCTTTTCGCTTGTTGAGCATCCCGGCATGGTACCCATTCGCGTCATCCCCGAATACCACGTTTCGGCGAGTCGCGCCCTCCCGGCCCGCTGCCGATGATGCGGGCATGAACCCGAACGACACCGCCACGACGGAGCTCACGGTGGACGAGCGGTTCGTGGACGACTGGATCCGGTTCGGGATCTCGGAGCTCGAGGCCTACCTGGGCAAGCACGCCCGGTTCGACGCCTACTGCCGGCGTCGCGACACGGCCGAGTAGCGCTCGGGAGCTAGACGCTTCCGGCAGCGACCACGGGCAGCGAGAGCTTGCGCGTCTTGCGCTCCGGCCGCACCATGCCCGCGGCGATCCACGCGTCGATCTCGCCGAAGAGCTCGTCGACGAGCGAGGTCTGGGTGACCTTCCGCAAGACCTCCCCGTGCGCGTAGATGAACCCGGCGTCGCGGCCGCCGGCGATGCCGAAGTCGGCGTCGCCCGCCTCACCGGGGCCGTTGACGGCGCAGCCCATCACGGCCACCTCGAACACCTCGTTGTAGCCCGCCAGGCGCTCCTCGACCCTCTCGGCGAGCTCGAGCACGTCGACGTTCGTGCGCCCGCACGACGGGCAGGCGATCATGACCGGACCCTTGTGGCGCAGGCCGAGCACGCGCAGGATCTCCCAGGCGACCTTGACCTCCTCCACCGGGTCGGCGGTCAGCGAGACGCGCAGCGTGTCGCCGATCCCGTCGACGAGCAGCGAGCCCATCCCGATCGCGCTCTTGACCGTGCCGGTGAACGGCGGGCCGGCCTCGGTCACCCCCAGGTGGAGCGGGTAGGGCACCTTCTCGGAGAGCCGGCGATAGGCCTGGATCATCACCGGCACCGACGAGCTCTTGACCGAGATCTTGAAGTCGCGGTAGTCGAGCTTCTCGAGCAGCCGCACCTCTTCCAGCGCGGCCTCGACGAGCGCGCCGGGCGGGTCGTTCGTCGCGTACTGGCGCAGGTGGTCGGGCAGTGAGCCGGAGTTGGCGCCGATTCGCATCGGGATGCCCGCGGCCTTCGCCCGCGAGACGACCTGCTCCACCTTGTCGGGGCCGCCGATGTTGCCGGGGTTGATGCGGACGGAAGCGACGCCGGCGTCGATCGCGCGCAGGGCGAGCGAGGCGTTGAAGTGGATGTCGGCGATGATGGGCAGGGGCGAGCCGGCCACGAGCGCGGGCAGCGCGTCTGCGTCCGTGCGGCCGGGGACGGCCACGCGGGCGAGCTCGCAGCCGGCGTCCGCGAGCCGCCGGATCTGGCCGAGGGTCGCCTCGACGTCATTGGTCTCGGTCAGCGTCATCGACTGGACGACGACGGGCGATCCGCCCCCGATCGGGACGTCGCCCACCCTGATCCGCACTTGCGAGGCCATCAACAGGTGAGAATACCCACGGTCACGAGAGCGTCACACCACTGCAACGCGCACCGTTCGGGGTCTGACCCCGGTTGTCGGCTAGCGCGATCGAACGAACCGCGTGGAGCGCACCATGGAGAGCACCTCGCGGCGGTGGAGCGCGAGGCCCGGGCCGCGCAGACACGCCTGCATGTCGAACGAGTAGCCGCGGCTCCACGGCGCAGCGAGGACGGCCGTGATCGTCTCGTCTGTGGTGGGCTGCGGACACCCGCGACCACCGCCGACGTGGATCTTCTCGAACCACCCGTCCGGCCTCCGCACCAGGCGGCCGGGCACCCGCGCGAGCGGCGACTCGCCGACAGGCCTCGGGAACGCGCCTGCCGTCCACGTCACCGCAACCGCGCCCGGAGCGAGTAAGTGGCCGATCGGCGGTCCGCAGACGATCCTGGTGACTCCCGGGGATGGGTTCGACGTCCGCGATCCGAGCGGGTGCATCTCCCCCATCCCGATATTCACCATCGTGGCTGTGAAGCTCGACACGCAGCCCGTGCGGTAGCGCCGCCACGAGGCCGGTACGCCCATGCGGAGCCGGTAGTCGTCCACGGCGGGCGTCTCGAGCGAGACCAACCGCACGGCCGCCGCCGCCGGTGCAGAGGTGGACGCGGCCGTGCCGGCCGAGCCGAGACACCCTCCGCTCAGCATGCACGCCCCGACGAGGATCAACCATCGCACGACGGTCGTTGGACACCGCCGGACCGCCGGAGGTTCCCGAGCTAGTGCGGCTGGGTGTTCAGGATGCTCGACAGGTCGTTCTGCAGGCCGACCACGAAGAGCAGCGCCATCAGCATGATCCCGAGCACCGACACGCGCTCGAAGACCGCCCGCGACACCATCCGGCCGCGGAGGCGCTCCAGCGCGATCATGAGGATGTGGCCGCCGTCCAGGGGCAGGAACGGCAGCAGGTTGAAGATCGCGAGCGAGAGCGAGATGAACGCCAGCAGCACCAGGTAGTCGGTGGCGCCGGCCTGCTCGGCCTGGGCGGAGACGCGCACGATGCCGACGGTCGAGTGCAGCTGCGACCTCCCGCTCGGCGTGACGACGTCGGCCAGCGCGCGCACCGTCCCGGTCGTGAGCGTCCACATCTCCGAGGCGGCGAACCTCGGCGCGTGCACGACCGAGTACGGCCGGTTCACCGTGCCGAACTGGAACCCGAGCCGGTACGCGCCGTCGATCACCTCGCTCTTCTCGGTGCGCAGCGCCAGCCGGTGGCCGTCGCGGATCACGACGAGCTTGACCGGGCCGCCCTTGCTGTCGGCGATGGAGTTTCGGATCCCGTTCACGCCGGAGCCGTGCCCGTTCACCGACACGACCCGGTCGCCGGCCCGAAGGCCGGTGGCGGCGGCGGGCGACTTCGCGATCACGCTCTGCACCACCGGCACGGCGACCGGCAGGCCGTAGAGCGCGACGGCGGTCAGGATGGCGAAGCAGGCGACGACGTTCGCGAACGGCCCGGCGGCGATCACGATGAGGCGGCGCATGCGCGAGCAGCGCCAGTACGCGGCCGGGTCGAGGTTCTGGTCGAGCCGCTCCAGGCTCTTCAGCACCCGCCGCTTCTGCACCGGGGACAGACCCTCGGTCGCCTCGACCTCGGCGGCCAGGCGGCGGCCGGCCTCGCGGGCGTCGTCGAAGCGGCCCTGATCGATGCTCCGCTGCACATCGGCCAGCTCGGCGGCCAGCCGCAGGGCGGCGGCCTCGTCGATGTCGCGGGCGGCGCCGAGCACGTCCTCGACGTCGTAGAGGTCGCCCGACTCGGGCCGCAGCATCCCCGGGATCTTCACGAAGCCGCCCAGCGGGATGGCACCGATGCCGTACTCGGTGCCCTTCCAGGTGCGCTTCAGGATGGCCGGCGGGAAGCCCAGGTAGAACCGCAGCGCGCGCATCCCGGTCGCCTTGGCGGCGCTGAAGTGGCCGAGCTCGTGGATGGCGACCAGCAGGAGCAGGCCGAAGACGGCGACGAAGAAGCTCACGCGGCCGTCCTCACCGCGTCGTGGACGGCCGCGCGGGCGCGGGCGTCCGCCTCCTCGAGCTGGCCCAGCGACGCCAGCGGCTCGGAGGCCACCTCGTCGAGGGCGCGCTCGACCAGAGCGGCGATGTCGAGGAAGCCGATCCGGCTGTCCAGGAACGACGCCACCGCCGCCTCGTTCGCGGCGTTCAGGACGCACGGGGCCGTGCCGCCCTCGCGCCCGGCGGCGCAGGCCAGCGCCAGGCAGCGGAACGTGGCCAGGTCGGGTGGCTCGAAGTCGAGCCGAAGCGGCGCGGCCAGGTCGAGCGACGGCACCGGCGTCGCCGCCCGCTCGGGATAGGTGAGCGCCCACGAGATCGGCACCCGCATATCGGGATAGCCGACGTGCGCGAGCAGCGCGCCGTCGCGGTAGCGCACCATGCCGTGGACGATCGACTGCGGGTGGACGACGACCTCGATGTCGTCGTAGCCCATCCCGAACAGGTGGTGCGCCTCGATCACCTCGAGGCCCTTGTTCATCAGCGTCGCCGAGTCGATCGAGATTTTCGCGCCCATGTTCCAGGTCGGGTGGGCGACCGCCTGCTGCGGCGTCACGCCGCGCATCTCGTCCATCGTCCGCTCGCGGAACGGACCGCCGCTCGCGGTCAGCGTGATCGATTCGATCGCGTCGACGCGCTCGAAGTCGAAGCATTGCCAGATCGCGTTGTGCTCGCTGTCGACCGGCAAGAGCGTCGCGCCGTGCCGTTTCACCTCGCGCAGGAACAGGCTGCCGGCGCACACCAGCGCCTCCTTGTTGGCGAGCGCGACGATGCGGCCGCGGCGAATCGCGGTCAGCGTCGGGGCAAGCCCGGCGGCCCCGACGATCCCGGCCATCACCAGGTCGGCGGGCCGGTCGGCTGCCTCGATCAGCGCCTCGGGTCCGCAGCCGACGGCGATGCCGGTGCCGGCCAGCGCCTCCCTCAGCGTCGCGTATTGGGCCGGATCGGCCACCGCGGCAAAGCGCGCACCGAGGGTCCGCGCCTGTTCCGCGAGCGAGATGGCGTTGCGGTTCGCGGTGACGGCCTCGACCGTGAAGCGGTCGCGGTTGCGCATGATGAGATCGATCGTGCTGCGGCCGATCGAACCGGTCGAGCCGAGGATCGTGATCCGCCGCTGCCGCTCGGCGAGCGGCACCGCCGCGCTTACCGCCATATCAGCACACCGCCGCCGAAGAGGGTCAAGAGGGCCACGGCCGGGATTACGGCGAGCAATCCGTCGAGCCGGTCGAGGAGGCCGCCATGGCCGGGGATGAGGCCGCTCGAGTCCTTCACACCGAACCTTCGCTTGGCCGCCGATTCCGCAAGATCGCCGAACTGCTCGACAATCGCAAGTCCCGCGCTCGCCAGCACCAGTGGCACTACCGGCACGCTCTCAACCGCTAACGCCGCGGCCCAGCCGACAAGTCCGGCGCATATCGTCCCGCCCACGAGCCCGGCCCAGGTCTTGCCGGGGCTCCACCGCGGCGCGAGCCGGGGTCCCCCGATCGCTCGCCCGACCGCATAGGCGCCGATATCGGTCGCCCAGACGACCGCGAACAGCCACAGCACCGTGGCGCGGCCGGCATTGTCCGGACGGGCCAGCCACAACAGAAGGATGCACGGCACCGCGACCCAAATAACGCCGAATCCGAGCCAGGCGGCTTCGCCTTCGCGCCACAACCGCGCCAACCCGGCGACGAGCCCGGCGCCGAGCACCGCGACCGCCACCCCCGGCCAGACGCCGCCCGCCGCCCCGCCCGCGACGGCGGTGACGACCACCGCCACCAGCACCGTCCCGCTGCGCGTCCACGCGCCCCGCTGGCAAAGCCGGCTCCATTCCCATGACATCACACCGCCGGCCAGCGCCGCGAGCAACGCCAGCCAGGGCTCGCCGAACCAGATCGCGGCAAGGGGAATCGGCGCGAGGACTACCGCAGAGACCACCCGCAATGCGTCGGAATTGCCCTTAGCGAGACTCAACCGAGGCCCCGTAGCGGCGCTCGCGGCAGCCAAAATCGGCGATCGCCTGCTCAAGATCGGCGCGGCCGAAATCCGGCCACAGCGTCTTGGTGAAGACGAGCTCGGCATAGGCGCACTGCCACAACAGGAAATTGCTGATGCGCTGCTCGCCGCTGGTGCGGATCAAGAGGTCGGGGTCTGGCAGGTCGGCGGTAAAGAGGTGGCGCTCGATCGCGGCTTCGTCGATGGCTCCGGGGTCGAGCGCGCCCGTCGCCGCCTTCGCCGCGATCGCGCGCGTTGCCGCGACGATCTCCGACCGCCCGCCATAGGACAGTGCGACCGTGAGGTTGACCCCGCCATTGCCGCGGGTCAGCGCCTCGGCATTGTCGATCAAGGTCACGATGTCCGGCGCCA